>JAWCEH010000031.1:0-20240 GCA_038859955.1 Bathyarchaeia archaeon
ATTGAAGATATTTAAATAAGTTTCCTTAGGCTTCTCATAGAAATTGCTAGCAGTAGACTTTAAGCCTCTAAGAGTTTCTTGATAAATATAGGCTAGATTAGGTGCATCAATCTTACACCTAACACGATCCTTTGACAAAACATGACTCATCTCTACTGGTGGAGACGGTAACGGTGCCCCACGCTCTGGCTCCTCGCGTCTATCAGCACCAGAAGCAAAATTATCAGCTAAGCAAACTATTTCCTCAACTAGGCTCTTAGGATGCCGCTCACTCGGATAATATTGGCTAGAGTGATGACGCATAGCATATAGTGCAATATCCTCGCCTAAACATTCCCTAACAAACCTATATGTGTAGAGAACATGATCACTCCAGGGTTTCCCCTCGGCCCAGCACTCTAGCTTGCCAATATCGTGAAGCAAGGCTGACACGCGTAAAACATCAAGCTCGCTCAAAACGTCCACACCCAAGAATATTATTTCTCACTAAAAGAGTATAAAATATTATCACTCCTCTTCTTTTCATCGAGAAAACTTAACAGGGCGCTGCATATTCTTAAGCATCCGTAGCTATCTTCAATATTATAGAATACTGGCTCCAAGGAACCCTCTTCAAGGAAGCTCCTGTAATAGCGATGATAGAGGTCACCTGAAATTTGCCCCAATACCCGCCTAAAACCAAAGTATCTTTCAACAGACTTCTGATCGAACCTAGGCATATCCACAGCAACACGCCTAACTAACCTGTAAACATCAATATGACGTATACCTGAGAGAACACCGCTAAAGTTTAAACCATAAAGGCATCCCCTCCTAGCCACATACTCAAGGTCAAACTTCGTGCCATTATACGTTAAAAGATAGAAGCCTTGAAAAACGCGCATAGACCCGTAAAGCAGACTGAGTATATCACCTTCAAGAGCCGCGTCACCTATAACTGATAAAGAAAGAAGACCTAAGCCATTGAGCGGAGTTATGAATGAGAAATTAACTATAGGGTCTCTAAAGTTGAAGGGAAAACCCTCTGGACTAAAAGTCTCTATATCGAACGCTACAATCCCGCTTAAAGCATTCCTATCAAGATTACTCATTAAAATAGAAAACCTTTCGGTTAAATCTTTGCTATACAGACTCATTAATTTCACCCACAGGATACTAAACTATCAGTTTAGAAGAGTTATACTAACTTTGTTCGAGCAAAACTCTAATAAAGTGAAGTAATGCACTACTAAAATGTATAAGGGGTGCGTATTAATTGGCGATCGAGAGTATGGCGATGCCCGACTATCAATCAGCTCTCTCCTCAAAAAACAGCATCAAAATCATTGAAGCAATAGCCAAGGCCAGAGGAGTAGCATCCTTCTCTGAAATACAATCTCTATCAGGCGTTAAAGACTCTGTTTTAACGCATCACCTAAATAGACTCCAACGCTTCCATGTAATAGAAAAAGAAGTTAAAGGAACCTATAGGCTAACATATAAAACACCTCTATGCTTCATATACCCGCCTAAAACAAGGATACCAATAGCATATTTCGGCTTACTCGGGAAAAAAGATTCTCGAAAAGAGCCAGAACCGCAATTCGCAATAAAAATTCTTGAAGGTGAGGGGCTAAGGCCAGACCTAGCATATGTTACGACGTCACCGGAAGCTCTAAATGATTGGAAAGACATAAAGTTACCATATCAATGGATATTATGCTATGAAGACGAAATAGCTAATGTAGACGCTGTGAAAAGGAAGGTGCTACCTCAGCTCGAGAGCTTGCTCAGAAACTATATTGTGATCATGGATTGCACCTCGGCAACAAAACCAGCAACAATAGCATATTACGAAATAGCGCAAACATATCTCATACCACTAATATACATATACGAGGAAACAAAAGAGCTAAAATGGCTAATATCAAGGGAAACAATAAAAGAAAAACTTAGAGTATGATTTAATTATAACGGAGCAGTAATGTTTGTTGATGCTTGCCTTCTAATAAAAGGCGTTGATGACTATAAAGAAAGGGAATACTATCAGAATGTAGAGGAGCTGATGGATCTCATCGAAATGGTGCCGCTCGTTAAGAACTTCGACTGAGAAAAAGACAAGGAACCCTTAGAGTCGCTCGCAAACAAATATTGGAGAAAACAGGGTATCCAGATCACTTGGCATTACTACATTTTGATGGCAAGACGATTTTAAGCATCCGAACGAAGTTTATTATTTATGCTATAGAACTAGTTGTTTCTACTCTTTGTAATTTATGACGTTAATTTGTTTCCTATTGTAAAAGTAGCAGGTTTTCAAGCGCTTTAATTAGAAAAAGATATTAAAAATAGTTTATAAACTTAAAATATCTCGCCCAGGAGATTTTGATGCCGTGGGGAGGCTTAAATGAATGTTAGATTTCACGAAGATTAAAACTTATCCGTTGTCTCAGAGGAAAAATTTAGTTTCAATTAAGGATATAATGGATCCAAGGTCTCCTCCGCCATCATTCGAGAACCCAGATTTGAATGATGTTGCAGAGAGAGTGGTTGCTGCTCGAAAAAGCGGGGCTCACGTAATATGGATGATGGGCGCCCACGTGATTAAATCGGGTTTATCCTTGATCATTATTGATCTCATGAAGAGAGGCGTAATAACTCATGTTGCATCCAATGGTGCAGCAACAATTCATGACTTTGAGATAGCATTAATAGGCGAGACAAGCGAGGATGTTGCCACAAGCATTGAGGATGGAACCTTCGGAATGGCTGAGGAGACTGGTCGCCTAATAAACTTAGCCATACAGCGCGGTGTCCTTAATGGCTTAGGATATGGGGAATCGCTTGGAAGGATGATCGCTGAAGGCGAAGAATTCAAGTTTAAGGAATACAGCGTTTTATACCATGCCTACAGGCTTGGAATACCCTTCACTGTTCATGTAGCCCTAGGAACCGATATAATTCATCAGCACCCAAAATGCAACTTCTCAGTTTTAGGCGAAGCGAGTGGAAGGGACTTCAGAACTTTTGTTGAAACCGTATGTCATCTCCATGATGGGGTCTTCTTAAATTTCGGTTCAGCGGTTATAGGTCCAGAAGTATTTCTAAAAGCAATATCAATCGCCAGAAATTTAGGGTTTAAGGTGGCCAATTTTACAGCGGCAAATTTTGATGTTAAGCCTATAACCGATTATATGCGAAGAAGAAGCAAGGATGATCCAGACTACTATTATCGCCCATTGAAGAATATAGTTCAAAGGCCTACATCAACCGGAGGAGCTGGCTTCCATATAACTGGAGACCACATCCTAACCATTCCAAATCTCTACCATTTAATTTTAAACAAGAGTGGAGGAGAAGTATTTAATCTACCTCGAAGGACATCGCTTGCGCACTCGCTTGAATGGCAGCTGGAGGAGATCGCCCAAACTTATCAGGAAATTAAAGATATAGCTGATAGATTTGTGAAATTAAATCCAACCTTGAAACACGTGATAGGAGATATAATTAAAGCCTACAGAGCCATAAATAGATGCTTCGAGATAGGTGGTACTCTCTTTATTTGCGGTAATGGCGGGAGTTTTGCGGATGCTCTACATATATCAACTGAACTCCTAAAATCATTCAAAATAAAGAGGCCGATTCCAAGTTATAGGAAGAAGATGTTTAATAATCTTCCAGCTGGTAGACTGATCTGCGAGAGTTTGGAAGAAGGATTACGCACAATAGTTTTGGGTGCAAACCACTCATTAACGAGCGCCGTCGAAAACGATAATCCAACTAGAAATATGGCCTTCGCCCAGGAACTATATGCTCTTGCAAGGCAAGGAGACGTTTTATTAGGGATAAGTACAAGCGGAAATGCGGAGAACGTTTTCTACGCCGCTGTGACAGCCAAAGCCTTGGGACTAACAGTTATAGCTTTAACCGGTGAAGGTGGAGGAAAAATCTCTGAAATATCCGATATCGTTATAAAAGTTCCAGCCTCGGAAACAAGCCGCGTGCAAGAGCTCCACTCAATAGTTTATCACACTTTATGTGAAATGCTTGAGGCTTCTCTTTGTAGGAGAACGGGTGAATGAACGGGCTTAAACGCTCAAGACTTATGGAAATACTCGAATCCTTTGAAGACTTAAGCATCATGGTTGTCGGTGACTTTGCCCTAGACGTTTACTGGTATGCTGACATGATCCGGTCGGAGCTTTCCCGTGAAACGCCCCATTACACTCGACCAATTGTTAAAGAAACGTATTCGCCTGGGGCATCTGGAAATATAGCTTGGAACGTGAAGGATTTAGGGGTAAAAAATGTTTATGCTATTACAGTTCTTGGAAGGGATTGGCGCGGGCAGATATTGACAGAGAAACTACAGGATATGGGCATAATCACTAAATACATACTAGAATCGCCAGAAAGAGTTACACCAGCCTACATTAAACCAATTCTCTGTGGCTACGATTCTCAGCAGGAAGATGCGAGACTTGACTTCATGAACTTTAAGCCGCTTTCTGATAGTCTTGAGAAACAATTTTTAGATAATATTAAAACGGCAATAGGCATGGTTGATGCCGTAATAATAGAAGATCAAATGAGTAGCAATGGGGTGGTAACCGAAAACGTAAGACATACTCTTGTAAAACTCGCGAGGGAGAATTGCAAAAAGATTTTTGTCGTCGACTCTCGGGAAAGAATAGGTCTCTTTGAGAATATGGTTCTGAAACCTAACAAGATTGAGGCTATTAGAGCCATAGATCCATCTAGGGATCCATCAAAAATTGGATTGGATGAATTAATGAATATGGGGAGAGAGCTGTTTAAGAGAGCCAAACGCCCAGTTTACATAACTTTAAGCGAGAAAGGTGTGCTCCTAATAGACGAAGATAAACCTTATCACCTACCTGCCGCGCCAACAGAGCCCCCAATAGACCCCGTTGGAGCCGGAGACACCTTCATCTCAGCTGTAGGAGCGAGTTTGGCCGCTGGAGCCAGCCCGCTTGAAGCCGGAATAATAGCCAATATAGCTGCCAGCGTAGTCCTCAAGAAGATAAATATCACGGGAACAGCCTCTCCAAAGGAGATCCTTGACAAATTTAATCAAATTTCTAAAGGAGAGGAGTGGCCGTGAGCTCGTGGATAGAAGTAATTAATCCGAACGTTAAGTCTAGACTTGGCGGGATAAAATACGCGTTAATAGACTTTGATGGAACAATTTCCGTTATTAGGCAGGGATGGGAGAATATAATGGCTTCCGTGATGATTGAAATGATCTGCGATGGTAAAACTCCAACGCCAGAGATTGAAAACGATGTTCGAAAATACATTGATTACTCCACTGGTATATTAACAATAAAACAGATGGAATGGCTTGCTGAAGCTGTTCGTAGATATGGCATAGCTAGAGAGCCGAAAAGCCCATATGAGTATAAGCAGATATACAATGAAAGAATGCTGTCTTATATTGAAGATCGAATTAAAGGGCTGATGAATGGAGAGATAAAACCTGATGACATGATGATTATGGGAGCAAGAAGCTTTCTCGAAGAACTCTATAAACGTGGTGTAATCATGTACTTAGCCAGCGGAACTGACCATGAATATGTTCTGAAAGAAGCCTCAGCACTAAAGATACCACAATATTTTAGGGGAGGAATTTATGGAGCACTTGATCGCACAGAAGAACATACAAAGGAGAGAATAATACAAAAAATTTTGAATGAGAACAACTTAAAAGGAAATGAGCTACTCGTTGTTGGAGACGGACCTGTTGAAATTAGAAACGCGAAAAATAGAGATGCCATATCGCTTGGAGTTGCAGCGGATGAAGTCAATAGATGCGGTTTAAATCCGCACAAAAGAAGAAGATTGATTGAGGCTGGGGCTGACTTAATAATACCCGACTACATGAGATATAAGGATATAATAGCATTTCTCTTTAATGAAGAAAAAGAGGATTAATTTTGTAGTTTAAAGGGAAAATTATTTTACTCTCTCCAACATGAGCTTCTCAAAAACAATCTTCTCCAGTTCTTTCTTGTCTTCCTCTTTTAGATTCAGCAGCGGTAATCTCATATATCCACCCCTAAGCCCCAGCATATCCATTGCTGCTTTCATCACAGCATAAATCATGTAGGAGCTCACGTATGGATAGGGCAATATTGTTGTTGAAGGACCATACTTCTTGCACATTTTCGCTATAAACTCCTCCAATGGGTCTAATCTCTTCATGGTCTCCTTTATCTTTACAAAATCTCCTTTAAGTCCAGCCTTAAGCAAATCAAAGCTTATCTTCGGCATAAAGTTTGCGTACCCAGAGATGTATCCTCTTACGCCAAGAAAAACCGTAGCTGCAAACCACCATTCACCCCTACCCTGCAAAATGGGAACTCTATCTCCAACGGTCTTTATGTGCTCATAAAGTGTTGGGATAAATGGTGTATTCTCTTTAACAGCAACAATATTATCAGTTGTATCCACCAACCTTCTGAGGACGCTAGGCATCATATATATTTTTGAGACATCTGGATTATTGTAGGGTACTACTCCTATATCTAGTGCATCCGCAATCCTCTTATAATGCAGATACAACCCCTCCTCCTCAGGAACATGATAGTAAGGCAATACTACCATGACACCGTCAGCTCCAACGTCCTGCGCATATTTAGCTCGCTCCAGAGCAACCTTTGTACCAGAATGTGAGGCGCCAGGCACAACCGGAACCTTACCGTTCGCTACATCTACAACAGTTTTAACAATTCTCTTCCATTCTTCATCTGTAACCGCATATTTCTCTCCGGTGCTTCCAACCGGCGTTAAAACTAATGGTTCTCCCTTACTCTCCTCTAATAGGAAAGCAGTATTCTCTTTTAGACCCTCATAGTCAACATCCTCGTTCTCCTTAAAAGGAGTTAACTGAACACACATCACAACACCCTTCATGAAGAATTCACGAAGCCTACTTGGATCCAAAACAATCACCCCCGAATTAAATATCAAAAAGACTACTCTTAATAAAATTTCCTTCTCTAAAATTCCATTTATTCAAAACGTTTGTAACGTAAAAAAGATTTATTTGGAATTTTTATCAATTTGGAGCAACTGCCGAATTTCCCGCGGAACTATAATGAAGCCCAAATCTAACATTTTTTTCAAAAAACACGCCGCTCAATCTTAATCTTGTCTCTAAATGGAATTCAGACCATATTGTGTGAAAACCATATCTTAGCCCTTAATAATATTTATATTCTAATCAATCATATATTGCTTACTTGGGGGATTTGTATGCCTATTCAAAGGTTTAGGATAACTCCTACAAGTAAAAGCGCCTTATTTAGGGCTAAGAGATGGTTTTACTCAACCTTTTATACCAATGCTCCATCTGAGGTTAAGGAGGAAAATAGAAAGATTTGGGTTGATTTAGCCGCTAAACTTGTTGAGGAGATAAATAAGCGTAACGCCGTTGAAAAACCAGCGAGACTTGTAATAAATTACGAGACTGGACCTCGCGGCGAGTTTAAGCCTCTCTCAGCAACCGTAGAATTAATGGAGATAAGACCTTTAGAGACCTTCACCATCTTTACATCTAAGGAGGAAGAGAGAAAGAAGCTGAAGGCGGAGCTTGAGGAGCTCATCAAGAAAGCAAGGGATCTTGGGATAAGCTTAAAGGAGCTGGAAGAAGCGCCTTAATAAGTAGGGTATATAATCCTTTTTCTCTTTTCTTTTTTAGACTAAAAAGGCTACTATTATCTTTCGCGCATCATATAATAACAGTAAATCATTTAAGCGCAGTGGGGTAATTATTTTTAAAGGTGGATGACATGTCTGAGCAGGAATTGAAGGAAGTTGGAAAGATAACTCATTACTTCACTAAGATAGGCGTCGCAGTCGTTGGTTTAACTGACACCCTATCTGTCGGCGATAGAATACTCATAAAGGGTTCATTGACAAATTTTGAGCAAACCGTTGAGTCGATGCAGATAGAGCACAAAAATGTAAATGTCGCGTACAGTGGGCAGAGCGTAGGGCTTAAGGTGAATCAAAGAGTTAGGGAAGGCGATAAAGTCTACAAGATACTTTAATAAAACAAGAGATCACTGTATAAGCTTCTGCCGAAGTCTTTTAATAAAATTGCTAGATTACTTTATAAATTATCAGGCTTTTACTAGATATATTAGCTCGCATACAGATTTGCTTGAAGGGAAATGTCGATGAGCGAGAGTCTACCCGGCTATAGGGGATTAGCTCTAAAAGCCCTCCTTGAGATTAAAGCTGAGATTGGCGATTTGATACGTATAGTCAAGGACGGCACTATTCTAGAGGGAATCTTAATTCCTAGATCAGAATATGGCGATGATAGTCATGTTGTAATAAAGATTAAGTCCGGTTACAACATTGGCGTCGAAATCACGCCGACAACTAAGATAGAGCGAATTAGCGCTGAATCGAGACCAGCATTTATTCCGCCAACACCACCAAAACAAAGGAGCGATTTGCCTAAAGTCACGATTCTAAGCACAGGTGGAACAATAGCTAGCCGCGTTGACTATAGAACTGGAGCCGTTAGACCAGTTATCTCAGCGAGCGACTTATACAGCATTGTTCCAGAGCTCTCAGATATAGCCGTTATTGATGCGGAGATACTCTTCAGCGTCTTTAGCGAAGATTTAACGCCTAAACATTGGTCTGCTATGGCTGAAGCCGTGGCAAAGCATATCAACAGAGGTGTTCAAGGCGTTGTAATAACGCATGGAACTGACACTATGGGATTTTCAGCCGCAGCCCTAAGTTTTGCGCTCCAGAATCTGCCAGTTCCAGTCATACTTGTTGGCGCCCAAAGATCTGAAGATAGACCCAGCTCCGACGCTGCTTTGAATCTTATAGGCGCTGTTTTAGCGGCTTCTAGGGCGCCTTTTGCCGAGGTTGCTGTAGCCATGCATGAAAACCCCTCAGATGATGCTGTTGTTTTACACAGGGGGACGAAGGTGAGAAAGTGTCACACGAGCCGTAGGGACGCCTTCAAAACCATAAACGCTAAGCCTCTTGCAAAAATCGTAAATAATAGCATTCTCATGCTTGCAGACAACTATCAACCCCGGGATCCACATCGTAAACTTGCTGTAAAACCAAATTTTGAAGATAAAGTCGCATTAATAAAGTTTTATCCTGGAATGAACCCCAATATTTTTGACTGGTGTATCTCAGAGGGCTATAAGGGGATTGTTCTAGAGGGCTCTGGCTTAGGTCATGTTCGCCGAGATTGTTTTCCAGCGGTAAAGAGGGCTATTGACAATGGTATAGTAGTTGCTATGACATCCCAATGCATATGGGGGCGCGTGAACATGAACGTTTACTCTAACGGTAGGGATCTCTTGGCCATGGGCGTTATTCCACTTGGAGATATGCTCTCGGAGACAGCCTTCGTCAAAATGATGTGGTGTCTAGCTCAGACCAGAGACCTCAACGAAGTTAGGAGACTTTTACTAACAAACATCGCAAATGAACTCTCGGAGAGAACTGTTGAATACGCCGAATAGCCGAATATGTAGAAGTTTATGTTAGAGGTGAATGAAAGTGAACTTAAATTACCATGAGCTTGGGCTTAAGGTTGGTTTAGAATGCCATCAGCAGCTTGCCACACGAGAAAAACTCTTCTGCGGATGTAAGCCTCAGCTTTTCAAAGGTGAACCTAAAATAACATTCCTGAGAAGATTAAGGCCAACACAAAGTGAATTGGGTCAGATAGATCCAGCGGCATACTTTGAGTTCCAGAAGGGTGTAAAAATACTTTATGAGGCTGATACTGAAACGTCTTGTCTTGTTGAAATGGATGAGGAACCACCTCACGAGCTCAACCGAGAGGCTTTGGAAATATCTTTAATAATAGCGCTTATGATGAACGCTAAACCCGTTGATGAAGTCTATGTTATGCGCAAAATCGTTATAGATGGCTCGAACACAACTGGCTTCCAGAGAACATGCGTGGTGGCACTGAATGGCTCAATAACGGTTGACGGAAAGATTGTGCCAATACAGCACATAAGCCTCGAAGAAGATGCTGCGAGAAAAATGGGTGAAGAGGGCTTCATAATAAGGTATAGAATCGATAGGCTTGGGATACCGCTTATCGAGGTTACAACTGGACCTGTAATAAATACGCCGGAAGAAGCTGAAAAAGTAGCCCTAGCTATAGGCAGAATATTGAGGGCAACAAGAAGAGTTAAGCGGGGAATTGGATCAATAAGACAGGACCTAAATATATCTATAAAAGATGGAGCCCTAATTGAAATAAAGGGCGTCCAAGAACTAGAGTTAATTTCTAAGGTTGTTGAGTATGAAGTTCAGCGTCAACTAAATCTTCTAAGGATCCGTGATGAGCTGAGGAAACGCGGGCTTAGAGATGAAGAGTTAAAGGATGAGTTCATTGATGTCACGCCAATATTTAAGAATACAAAATGTCGCGTACTTCAGAGAGCCATAAGCCAACAAAAACATGTATTAGCTGTTAAGCTACCTAAATTCGCTGGTTTATTAGGCTTCGAGCTCATACCAAACTTAAGATTTGGCAGCGAACTATCTGATAGAGCAAAGTTCTGGGGAAGAGTTGGGGGAATAATCCATACTGATGAAATACAGTCTTATGGCGTATCGAATGAGGAAATAGCTGAGCTCGGGAGATCAGTAAATGCAGCTGAAGAAGACGCTGTTGTACTGGTTGCGGACAAAGTCGAGAATGCAACTGATGCGCTAAAAGCTGTTGTCGATAGAGCCCGAGAAGCACTTAAAGGCGTTCCCGAAGAAACCCGAGCCGCAAACCCCGATGGAACGACGAGATATATGAGACCTAGACCTGGGGCCGCTAGAATGTACCCTGAAACTGATGTGCCACCAATAAAGATTAATAGAGAGTACCTTGAAAAGTTGAAGAAATGCCTTCCTGAGCCTCCTGAAGAGAAGGTTAAGAGGTTAATGGGAAACTATGGCATAAATGAAAAACTAGCTAGACAGCTTTTAGATTCTGAATATGATGAGCTCTTCGAGGTTATAGTTAAGGAGACCGGTGTTCCTTCAACAGTTGTTGCTGCAACGCTTACCGAGACGTTCAAGGCTCTTAAGCGTGAGGGCGTGAATATTGAAACCTTAAATGATGAACAGATAATCGAAATCTTCAGACTCGTAGGTTCCGAGAAAACATCAAAAGAGGCTTTACCAGAGATAGTAAAATGGCTGGTAAATCATGAGGACGCTAAGCCTATAGACGCAATAAAGGAACTCGGACTGGGGATGATTCACGAGGATGAGCTTAAGATGATTATAGATGAGTATCTCGAGAGAAATAAAAATTTGGTTGCAGAAAGAGGATTAGGTGCATTTGGAACAATAATGGGAATGGTTATGAAGGATTTAAGGGGAAGGGTTAAACCGGAAACAGTCAGCAAAGTCCTCAAAGAAAAGATATCTGAGAGAATTAAATAATGACAAAAATGTGATTATAAAAATATCGAGTAAAAAAACCACCGTTTCTTATCATAAATGTTATAAGATTTACCAACCAATATAGAGTGGGAACAATTATTGGGAAAGATCCAAGCCGAGATAAGAACATCATTTGGCAGAATAATCGTTGAAGGTTCAACGGCTAGCGAACTACTTGAGATACTAGAGGCTCTGCCGGAGAATTTTCTCAGCGAGGTGGAAACTGTTATCTCCAAAAAAGTTACACCTAATAAAAGCGGGGAATTTAATGGTTTAGTAAAATTCACGGAAATAGGCCCCGTTCTCATTCTAAGGGACTCAAAGGTTATTACGCAGTATGAAGCAGTTGGCTTAATATTATATTTCTCAGAAAATAAGAGTAGCAGACCATCAGAGATAAGACGGCTTTTAGAGTACTCTGGGATAAATGCGCAGGTCTCCTCAAGATTAAATGAGATGGCTAGAAGGGGTTTAGTTTTTAAGTCAACGCCAGATAGTTCGGAGTGGATGTTAAGTCCAAGGGGCGAACATTGGGTTGAGGAGGAGGTGCTGCCCAAACTGAAGAGAACCCGTTAGTTACTCCTCACCTTTCTCTTGAGCATATTCATCATATGCTTTAAGCATAGCTTTTATGTACTCCTTCAGCATATTGGGTGTTATCTCAGGGCTTATTGTTAAATTTATTGAAATGCTTGGTTTAGGTTCGGTTATTGCTCCAAATGGAATAAGCGGTTTCTCCATAATCTTTCCAGTTATGGACTTAGTCGTCTTAACCTCCTTTGGCGAAACAGTTCTCTTAGATGGCTTAGCTGGCTTAATAGGCGTATATAGCCAGTCTACCTGGAAGGCATAAGCCACTAGATCTAAGAAGGCATTAAGCCCAACCTTATCAGCCCTTAAATCCCCAATAACCCTAGGCAACTCAACAAGAATAGAGTCTCTGTCTAAAATTTCGTTCCTCACGCGCTCAACAAACTTTGCTAAAACTTCATCTTTAGATAGAATATTTCTAAGTAATTGCCTTGTTAGGCTACCATCTGGATCTATTCTGTACGCGTATGCAAACTCAGCGGCTTCACGGGTCAGCTTATATTTTCCCTGCTCTTTCTCGCTCTCCTCTATAAAGCCCCAGCTCTTAAGGAAACCGTTGTTACGACTAATATTGTGCAGCGTGACTGTCGATTTTTCCGTTACATCACTCACGCTAACAAAATTCTTATCTGCGCCAGCGTTCAAGTATGCAACTAGAATATCGCATATTTTGGAGAAGCTTAAGCGTCTAGGAAGAATTTTGGTTCCACTCAACTGCTATTCCCCAAAGTGTCAAACTAAGAATTCTATTAATCTAACATAAAATATATTTTACTTCAGATACTTATTCTTATTGACGAAAAATCTTTAAACTAAACATTATAATATCTGAGAGCTATTAAAAGGATTTGTGAATGGCAATGAGCAGTAAAGAGGTGAATTTAGAGTTAACTGTAAAGTATAAAGATGTTGAAGCGAAATTTACCGGAAAGCCCGATGATGTTATAAAGGCTTTTTTCGGGTTTATGAGCAGGGTTCTACCAGCATACGACTTTGCATCCGATCTAGTTTTAACAGTAGATTTAGAGAACCTTTTGAAAAGCGTTAAGGGTTTGATAGCATTTACGCCCGAGGGGCCTGCGGTTATATTCCCCCGCGAGAAGCTTGGTGGGGATAGAAACGTGATAATGCTGAATCTTATCAAGGCTTATATTGGCTTTAGAACTGGTCGCTTAGAGAAGGATACGCTCTCAATGTCTGAAATTATGGTTTCAACGGGAGGAAAAAGTGGAACCGTTGCAGCACGCCTAAGTGAGCTAACAGGCATGGGCCTCGTTGAAAGGGTTGGACGGGGAGAGTATAAAGTGACAACTTTGGGCGTAAAATTCTTTATGGAAGAGATTTTACCAAAGATTAAAGTAGAGGAAGGGGCTAAAATTGAGCAATAAAGGTATAGTTAGAGTTCACCTAGAGTCAGGCTATGTGAAAGCGGATTTTGAGGGGGATGCTGAACAAGTTTTCGAATCCATATTGAGGTTTTTATCACAGGTATACCCTAATATTGAATTAATTCAAAAAATAGTTTTTACTCCAGACCTAGTAAAAATGATGAATGATATTGCTGGTTTAGTTGAGATAACTCAGGATGGCCCCATAATATCTTCAGATTTAGACTTACCCGCTAAAAGCGCAATATGCTTAACTTTATTGGGGGCATATATCGGCAATAAAATTGGGAGACTTCGGAAAGAAACGTTATCTACAAGTGAATTATCAAAGCTGACTGGAAAGGCAAAGAAAACAGTAAGCAACGAAATCCCAAAGCTAGTTGAAGATGGCTTAGTTGAGAAGGCATCTGAAGGAGAATATCGAATAACGCCACTAGGTATAAGAAAAACTGAAGAAGTAGCTGAAGCTATAAAAAGAGGCAAAACATAATCTAGAGGATAATAGCTGCAATAACCACTATCCTCAGCTTTGCGCTAGCGATATATACCCCCTCATTATCTCTTAGATCGTTTGCTTCTAGTTTGCGGGGTGTGGAAGAAGGTTTGAAAGGTAGACCTTTAGCGGCAGTTGTTTCAGTTGGCCTGTCAAAATTCGGTAAGAGAGATGGTTTTTCCGGTAGAGAATTATTCGCTGAGGCAGTTAAAGAGGCCTTCGAAAGATGCCCTACTCTTGAACCTAAGAGGGACATTAAGGCCCTTATCATAGGTAACATGAGTGAGTCTTTTGAACACCAATGCCACCCAGCTCCAATAATGTCTGATTGGGCTGGCTTACTACCAACGCCGGCGGTTAGAGTAGAGGTTGCATGCGCTTCATCAGGGGCGGCAATAAGGTACGGGTTATTTGCAATATTATCAGGGGTATACGACGTTGTATTAATCGGCGGTTTCGAGAAGATGACCCATAGAACAACGTTTGAGGCAACAGAGTATTTGGCTATGGCATCAGACTTTCCAATTGAACAGTGGAATGGGGTAACCTTTCCGGGACTATTCGCGCTTATTGCAACAGCCCACATGCACGAGTATGGAACGACTGAAGAGCAGATGGCGCTTGTGGCCGTAAAAAATCATCACAATGGAACACTAAATCCGAAAGCTCATATGCAGAGAGAAGTCACCGTAGAGCAGGTTTTAAGCTCGCGAATTATAGCCAAGCCTCTAAAACTCTTTGATTGCTCCCTAATCTCTGATGGGGCTAGCTGCGCGATTTTAACAAAGCCGGAGATGGCTAAAAAGTATACGGATACCCCGGTCTACATAATCGGTTCAGGGCATGGTACTGATGCGATAGGATTATATGAAAGGAATAGTTTAACAAGCCTAAAATCTACCAAGATAGCTGCTAAAGAAGCTTATGAAATGGCTGGTTTAAATCCGCAAGATATTGACATCGCTGAAGTTCATGATTGCTTCACTATAGCGGAGATAATAGCCTATGAGGATCTAGGTTTTTGTAGGCCAGGGGATGGTGGTAAGTTTATTGAGAGTGGTGCTTCTATGCTTGATGGCAGTCTACCGGTAAACACCAGTGGGGGACTTAAGGCTAAGGGTCATCCTGTTGGTGCAACCGGCGTGGCACAATTATGCGAGGTGTTTCTCCAACTCACGGGTCAGGCTGATAAAAGGCAGGTTAGCGGCTGTGAGATTGGTTTAACTCAGAATTTAGGTGGGAGTGGCGCAACCTGTATGGTTCACATATACCGTAGGGGGTGATTTAATGAGCGGAGCGATTCCATTCACGATTGAACAGTTCTACAAGTTTATAGGTGAAGGAAAACTTATGGGTGCTAAGTGTAATAGATGCGGTAATATTTCTCTTCCACCTAGACCTTTATGTCCTAATTGTCTCTCAAACGATCTAACCTGGATTCAATTAGGGAATAGAGGAAAACTCTTAACGTACACTGTGATCCACGTTGCACCGGAAAAGTTTCAGCACATGGTCCCATACGCCGTAGGAATAATAGAGCTTGAGAATAATGTTCGACTGCTTGGGATAATTCGGGAAATAAAACATGAGGATTTAAAAGTAGGTATGGAGCTTGAAATAGACTTCGATGTGAATATTCCATCCACATGGCCTCAATGGCCTAGGTATTACTTTAGATTACCTCAAACCTCATTAGCGCAAACCTAGTTTAGCTAACATGCCCAAAATTTAACATGGTAGAGAGCTTATGGACGACAGTGAATTAAGCAAATATGTAGATGACCCTCTTTGGCCAATCCTTGTAGAAACAGTTCATGCAATGGTTATGTATAGACATCACAAGGCATACGTTGAGGAAAAAATCATCCGTGAACAACCAAACATATCGCCTAGGAGGCTTGCCGCAGAACTTGGTATACCACTAGGTGAGGCATTAGTCATACTATATGAGATTAAGGGGAAAATGAAAAGCCAACTTTAGGCTTAAGCCTAACTTATAATCAGCCCTCAACAACGTACCTATAGTAAACGTATTCTCCAGCCGTTGAGCTACGCCGTGTTATTTTTATTATATCCCCCGGCTTTGCTCCAATAACGCGCACAACAGGGTCGGAAGTTTTTATTCGAGGCAGCTTGTAAGGCTCAATTCGATACTTCTCTAGAACAGCCTTTCTCTCCTCCGGTGAGAGAACTTCATGTTTGGGAACCAAATAATGCTTAAATATGTTGAATGATGGAAAGTCCTGTGGAATAAGTTCGATATTCTTTCTTCGAGCTAAAGATTTAGCGGACTGAGTATATTTACCGCTAATTATTACACCATCCTCAATATTTTTGGAACTCATGTACTTTGCCATTTGATTAATATATTTAACCCCAATGGCATCAGTGGTTGATATAACCCATATAAGAATCCTTTTTCCTTCAGAATTCCCAACCGTAGTTAAAATGCCATCTTTAACCTCCTCTTCTTCTAAGGGCTTATAATTTCTGAGCTCGATAAGTACCTGCTTCTTTCTCTCAAGTATAGGGTCGAGGGGCAAAAATCTAAGGCACCTCTCTTGCAATTGAATACTGCTATAATCGAAACACATGCTTAACTTTTAAACTTTACGTTGAGTAAAGGCTCAAATTATTTGTGAAGCAAATCCATTTCCTTGAGAACGGCCGCTGCAGCTCCCAAAGCATTGGAGAACTCACAGTTTTCCGGAATAAACACTTTAACGCCAAATAAGCCTGTAGTTTCACATATAATTTTAGAGACAACTTTGCTTTTCGCCAGCATACCAATAAGAATCACGTTATTTTCTAGGTGACAAGCCTTAGCAGCCATAGCTGCCACTACGCCAATTGTTTGTGAAACCACATTTAAAATTCCAGCAGCAACGTCATTCTCATTAGATTTAAGCGTGAGTTTCCCTAGATTTGAGGCTGTCGCTTCAGCAGGTATAATTCCAATCGGTCCGCCAACTATATCGCCAACCGTTAAATCTACCTCATTAATATTTCCCTTAAGAGCCATATTCTCTAAAGTTTCAAAGTCATTTACCCCCAGAATTCTTCGTGAAAGCCCCATTATCGTTCCTCCGCCAACGCCCGTTCCACCGACATGCTTAATAACATTTCCGCCATCATATGCGGCTACAAGCGCCGTTCCAGTTCCAGCGCTAACAACTAAGCCCTCTCTCATATCTGCTGACAGCAAACCTCCAAGCCCTATAGCCTTAATCTCGTCAACTTTTTTAACTGGCAAACTGAGAATCACGTCTCCAATAAGCCTTGAACCGCCTCCTGAAGCAGCAATAGCAATTACAGTTTTCCTATAGTTTCTAAGAAGAATTTCCAGAAGTCTCATGGCGGTTGTTTCAGGTTTTTCAACGGGAAGAATATGCCGATTTTTGATCCTTAAATTCATGTCTACGATGATGCCTTTAGCGAGACTCGCTCCAATATCTAAACCTACAATGATGGAGTCTATCTCACCAATTAATTTTCTGTCAGACTCTCTAAACTCGCTGTTTACCATATTGTTCTGTTTTGAACTCTCAACGATATAAAAGTGTGGGTAATCACTGCAGAAATCTTATGCTAAGCACCCTACTTCTTATACTTGCGGTATCTCGCTCTCTATCCAGCCAAAAACTTGTCAAATATGAGTGACTTCGGAGCGTAATTGTTATAACATGTTTAAATATTTTATACAAAAATCTTATCTATTCATACAATTTTACTGTTTTTCAAAATTGTGAGTTTGACCCGATTTGAAAGCGTTAGATGTTGTTACAAGTGCTGTGTGCGGTGTTCTCTACGCTGCTGTCGGCTACACGATTTATCTCCTAACGCCAATAACAACTCCAGGTGTTGGAATCGTTAGATTTTGGCCGTCAGTTGTCATACCAGCAGTCTTCGCAGTTCTTTTCGGCCCTATGGTTGGTGGTTTGGGCGCGGCGATAGGCATATTTGTAAGCGACCTCTTGATACATGGTGACCCATTACTTAGTCTTTCAGCGGGCGTGACATCAAACTTCATAGGATTTTATCTTTTAGGGTACATTTCAAGAAAGAGGATAGATTGGACTAAGACTGTGGCTGTAACGAGCATTATTCTTCTAGTTGGGTTCTCGTTGCTAGAATATGTATTACTAACATATGTTTCACTTAATGCTGCAATACTCTTTATAGGACTCTCAATATCAAGTTACGCCATAATGGTTATGGTAGGGTATTTGTGGCCTAAATGGAGAAGTTATGGCATAGCATCCGTAATCGGCCTTGGTGTTGGAAGCACAATCATTGGCTTCGTTGTTTGGGGATATAGCCAAATATTTGTTCTCCCAGAGGCAGTTGGAGGAGGATTTCAGCTGCCATTTTATGTGGCTCTAATATGGCTAATATGGACTTTTGCAACCGAAATACCATTCCTCATAATTCTCGGTCCCCCAATTCTGAGGGTTTGTTTCCAGGCATTCCCATCCCTGAATCCGCTCAAGGAGCTAAGTGTGAATAATGGGGAAAAGAAAAACGTTAAATCTGGAAATGCAACTAAACCGTAATATTCCGGCCGAATTAAGCCCAAGGGAAATAGAAGGGTTAAGACAGATGAATCGGTTTAGAGTCGTTGCGGTTGGCGGAACATTTGATGAATTGCACAAAGGTCATAAAACCCTACTTATGACGGCGTTTGAGCATGGTGAAAATGTCTTGATTGGACTATGCACAGATGAGTTCGCAAAGAAATTGCGTAAAAATCATGAGATTGCAACTTACGAGGATAGAGCCAAAGAGTTAGCGAAGTTTCTCAATGATCTGGGCGTTTCTAATAGGGCAAAGATAATTCCACTCTCGGACCCGTATGGACCGGCAGCGACAAGCCCCGATATTGAAGCGATCGTTGTAAGCAGAGAAACAGAGCATAGGGCTAGAGAGTTGAACTCTCTGAGGCTGAGGAATGGACTTAAACCATTAGAGGTAATTGTTATAGACATGGTTCCAGCGGAGGATCAAATCCCTATATCAACAACGAGGATTAGGTGGGGCGAAATAGATCGAGAGGGAAAATTGCTGAAAAAATAATAAGTCAATTATGATTGCAGAGAATATTTAAGTTTAAAATCCATATATTTTATTTCTGTAGATATTAATCCCCAAGCCAGTAGTGATACGATTGAAGAGGACTGGGTTCGCTGAATTACCGCTTCACGATGGCAGAGCTCCTCAATGGTTAGTTGAGCGAATGATAAAACTGGCAAGAGAGATAGTTGCAATAATCATCGATGAGTATGGGCGTGAAATTTTTCTCCAGAGGGTTTCAGACCCCTACTGGTTTCAAGCTTTCGGCTGCGTTTTAGGTTATGACTGGCACTCTTCTGGTGTTACAACGGTTGTTACCGGAGTGCTAAAAACAGCCTTAAAATGCGAGGATTTTGGCATAGTTGTTTGTGGCGGTAAGGGTAAAGCCTCCAAAGAAACCCTTTCTGAGATAGTTAAGGTGGGCGAGGCATTTAATCTTTCATCAGGAAGGATAGAGAGTCTTCAGTACGCGAGTAGAATGAGTGCAAAAGTTGATAACTCGGCTATACAGGCTGGCTACCCGCTTTACCACCACGCATTCTTCGTAACTGAGGATGGAAAGTGGGCTGTAATACAGCAAGGTATGAATGTAAACGATAGGACGGCACGCAGGTATCACTGGCTTTCAGACCATGTGAAGAACTTTGTTGTTGAGCCACATAAGGCTATAGTTGGCGATGCAAGACGGCCTATAGTCTTAGATATGACCGCTAGGGAAAGCGAGGAATGCCGGAAAACATCGGTTGACATAGCCAAAGAGAGAACCGAGAAGGTTGTCAGAATGTTTGAGATGATAAGGCCAGCATGCCAAAGAACACTTCAAGAATGGATTCCAGAATTACCAGCTAAAGAGTGGAAGGATTATGTCTCAGATTTCCTCTCTATGCCCTTCACAATAAACTGGAAAGCCCTAAAAAGAGCATATGAGATACAGCCAAGAAACTATGAGGAACTCTTAGGTATTAAAGGAGTGGGACCATCAACCATTAGAGGCCTAGCCCTGGTAGCAGAGATAATATATGGCGATAAACCAAGCTGGAGAGACCCGGTGAAATACTCATTTGCGTATGGCGGAAAAGACGGAGTTCCATACCCGGTTGACAGAAAAGCCATGGATGAATCAATAAACATACTGAGAGAAGCCGTTGAGAAAGTTCGATTAGGCGACAGAGAACGCTTAAACATGCTCCAGAAGCTTAGAAGATTTGTGCCGCCGGATGCAAAAATTTGAATACTAAAGAAGGACGAGT
>JAWCEH010000031.1:20250-21079 GCA_038859955.1 Bathyarchaeia archaeon
GCAGCAGGTATTCTTCTATCTCTTTTCCCAAAACTAGTTTTACACCATACTTATCTGCTAAAGTTCTCAAGGCTTCGGAAGCATCGGGTGTAACCCTAGCCACGCAAAGAATTGTTATCCTGGGCTTCTTCCCATACTTCTCCTCAACTATTCTTACCCGCTCTATAATCTTCCCAATTTCCTTATCAGCCTCCTCGAGACTTTTTATGCTAACAGTAGCTTCGCCGACAACTAATGGTTCCTCACAGAACATATTTATCTCCTTAACCTCACCCTCATGGACAAAATATCTCTTCCCAACGCTGGCGCCAACATATCCCATCTCTTCAAGCATAACTTCAAGGAAGGCTGCCGCATGATCCTCAAAGGCTACACCTAAAGTCCTACTTAACTCTCTGAAGCCGGCAATCATATATTTACGCATTCTCTCCTGTTCAAGCCTAAGCGCCTTAACCTCCTCCCAAAGCCTACTCTGATTCTCCCAGAGCTTATTCTGGTTTTCCCAAAGTCTCTTTTGCTCTTCCCAAAGCCTCTTTTGCTCTTCCCTAAGCCCTTTAACCTCCTCCCAAAGCTTGTTCTGTCCCTCCCAAAGCTTATTCTGCCCTTCCCTCAGGCTCTTAACCTCCTCCCAAAGCCGATTCTGCCCCTCTCTTAAACCCCTAATCTCCTCCCAAATCTTTTTCTGACCCTCCTCAAGCATATCCAGCCTTCTCAGAACCTCCGCTAGCCCAAGATAGCCAGCTACAGTATAGCGGAACTCGACATCCTTTTCAAGCAACTCTATGAACTCACGCTTAAGCTTCTCAGCCATGAATCATCCAACAATAAA
>JAWCEH010000032.1:0-19829 GCA_038859955.1 Bathyarchaeia archaeon
TTGCGCCCTTAGACAGGTTTATTGAGATTATCATTGGTAGGAGCTCAGGGGTCAGGCCGACGGCCAATGAGACCGAGAAGAGAAGCGACTCGAGAACATCCCGCTTATAGAGCGCATTTATGAAGAAGATGAATAGAACTAGTAGAAAAGTGGTCTCCATAATCATATAGCCGAACCTTCGTATGCCCCTCTGGAACTCCGTCTCAGGGCCTCTGGCGGCAAGCGCCCTAGATATCCGCCCATACTCCGTCCGACCCCCAGTCCTAACAACCACCGCCATCGCGGATCCGCTGACAACAGATGTCCCCATAAAGAGATAATTGCTCCACTCGGTAATTGGAAAGTCGCCCGATTTAAGGGGCGTAGGGGTCTTCTCAACCGGAAATGATTCTCCAGTTAAAGCTGATTGGTCGACGAACAGGTCTTTTGCGTTTATCACCCTAGCGTCTGCTGGCACGACGTCTCCAGCCGAGAGAAGTATGATGTCGCCTGGAACTATCTCGCTCATCTTTACTTCGCGCTTAAATCCATCCCTAATGACCGTGGCTGTGAGAGCAACCCTTTCCCTCAGCATCTCAGCGGCTCTCTCAGCCTTATGCTCCTGATAAAAGTCTAGAAGCGTGCTCATAACTACTATCGAGAACACTATTATAGCGCTCTCATGATCGCCTAGGAGATAGGAGATTAAACCGGCGATCAGCAATATGATCACTAGAGGGTTTCTGAAATGGTATAAAAACTCAATTATAAGAGACCTCTTCCTCCTCCCGGCAACCTCATTGTAGCTGAAAACTTCAAGGCGCCTCTCCACCTCCCCAGAGGATAGCCCAGATAGAGAGGAGCCCAAACGCTCTAAGAGAGCGTCAACCGGTAAAGTAAGAGCATCAGATATGTTTGGCAAAGATGCTTCCGCGGTACCATTTCCCGAAGCAGCTAACCTTACGCTCCAACTAGAACCCATCGCCCCTGCCTTCTACTCCAGCCTGCGCTCAACACACCTTTAACCTCCACACCCTTAAATCCTTAGCTCCAACTAAATCCACGGTATACATCAGCAACACGACGGCTCGACGGATAAGTGTTTATGGGCTGAGCCAGCGAATAGTTACTGCAACCGCCAAACATAGTTACAGGCATGGGAAAATCCCTAGAACTCCACTTAACAGCGATACTGGTTGCAGCTCCCGGTGCAGCCGACGTCGTGAGGTACGCATATGAGGTACGCATATATTAGAACCGTGCTTAAGGATTATGAGAACAAGTATTGGAGAACCTTGGCCAAGCATTTTCTCCGGATAAAGCAGCGGGTTGATGGGGGCAAAGCATCTAAGAGCCCTAGGTAAAGCATCTGAACCTCTTCACCAATAGCAACATTCAAATACTAAAGAGATTATCATAAGCTAACATAGTTATTATCCCTAATTCACAACAAGAGAAATGCGGCATCCGTAGAGCCCCTATAACGAAATTTAATTCTTTCATTCGATCATTTTCAACATAATATCAAGGATAATTTATGATTACCAATAAAAAAGAAGAGATTTGTTATGTTATTTTTTGCGTAGGCTTAGTATTATGCTAATTATGGACAGTATTATGATTATTGCGCCTATGGCCGTTATTGTGGTTACTGTGCTTGATATTTGTCCTGTTAGGTCGTCGACCTTCTTGCTTAGTGCGCTTACGTCTGCTCCTACAGCTGAAACTGATGTTTCTAGCCTTGAGACTCTTCCAAGCAGGTCTGAGACTGCTCCAGATATTTCGGGTATTTCTGCTGGTACTGGTGGGCTATATGTGGCTTTGCCTTCGGCTACGAGCCTCTCAGCGTCTTCTTTTGGAATTAGCATTGCGTCACCCTCCCTATACGGGCCATAGGTTTCGCCGTCAACACCAGTAAACGCAGGTATACTGGTCTTGGCATAAGCAGTAACATAAATGTATGTGGGCGGCGTATAGCTGGCCAAGCCCTCTTCAATCAGCTTAACAGCATCCTCCTCTGGAATGCGAGCAGCATCCCCACGCTTATATGGTCCATAATAGTTTCCATCGGCCCCAAGGAACTGTGGCACTTTCTCTAGCATATATACAAGTACGTAAGCACCGGTGTACGGAACCTTGGGTCCAAACATTCCCAGAGAAATCCATAGGACGCATGGAAAGATATCAGAGTAAGGATATGGAAGCCAAAGCGGATTCAGCGTATCAGCAGGAAAACCGGAAACCTTCTCTCTATTTATTACATACATTCTGCCTGAAAGCGAATATGGTAGATAAAATGGATATTCATTGCAATACCATGTCAGGAATTTAAGTCCCTCCTTCATCTTCTCTGGATCCGTCTCCCTTTCAAGCTCTATGGTAAGTCTCGTCACATTTATGCCTCTCTCGCCAACAAGCCATGGTTTCCCTTTCTCAACAATCCAGCTTGCAACCCATCCAGGCGCTTCAACGATTTGGGGTTCATGCAGCGGATAGGGGGCGGGAATGCCCTCCCATGAGTTTCTCGCTACGAAGAGGTTATACATTACAGTGTAAGGATGAATAGAATACCATGTGCCAAACCTCAAATATATGTCATAGTCATGGTCTCTAAATAGTGATGCACAGAACGGGTCCCATCTTGTTCCAACCAGCGTTATTTTTATGCCAAATCTAGACATTTGAGCGACAAAAGCATCCGCTAAAACAGCCCACCACTCTGGAATGTATAGGCAGGTGAACTCTAATCTCGTGCCATTAGGAGTTACCCATATCCCCTCAGTATCCTTTCTAAAGCCTAAATTGAGGAGTATTTCCTCTGCTTTCTTGAAATCGGCGCCTTTTGCACCGCCATAATCGTTTAATCCATCAACGAAGTCTTTTCCAAATAAGCCGTACGCTACACTAAGAGGATAAACGAGACCCTTCTTACCGACAACTCCATCTAAGAGCCCTTCACCAGGTATCGCAATATTTCGGTATTCCGTAGTATTAAAGGCATAATATATGGCTTTCCTAACCTCTGGGATGTTTAGCGGGTAGCGATGACAATTTAAGATCACTACACTTATGCCACCATACGGTACAAAACCTATCCAAAATGTTTCTGGATGAGCTTGCGCATACATTTGTGCTTCTTTTGAATAGAAACCCCAACGCCAATGCACAACGCCTTGCAAAGTTAATGCATCCTGAACATCTGAAGTTGCCCTAATCACCCGAACCCTATCAAACTTTATATTTTCTGCTCCTCTCCAATACCTATCAAATTTTTCATAGATTATCTCTATGTCAGTTACTTCCTTAAACTTGAATGGGCCAGTCCCTACTATTGTCGTGGGCCTGCACTCCTTAAGGAATCTATCACGGAATTCATTAAGCACCGTTAAGTTTGCCCCACTCCAAGCCAACCTTCTCAATTCATCAGCCCATTCGCCGAAAAGGCTATAGGGTTGAATAGTTGAATAGAGAGTGCTTGGTATTGCTGTGGGACTTGTATAATTGAATTCCCAAACAACAGTATACTCATCTGGAGCAGTCACATTCAGCAACATCCTTGACGGAGCGCCTGGAGCTGGATACCAAAGTGGAGCATTAATATAAACTGTAGTTAATACATCCTTACTAGTGAACACTCTCCCATCGTGCCAGAGAACTCCCCTTCGTAAACGAACCGTAAGCGTCTTTTTTACAGGGTCCCACTCAAATTTCTCACCAAGCCAAGGTATATATGTATCATTGTTGGCAAGATACCAGAAGAGCGGCTCTTGGGTAAACCACCATCCATAGAAAAGAGCGCCAGTAGCCCATGGATTGAAATGAGCTATCGGCGGAGGATCGTAATTAAATGTAACGACAAACTCTCTTACTTCAGCCTTTACCAGCGTAGTGCCTCCAAGAAGGAATGAAAACATCAATAGAAAAATCAACAGCAAAACTATAGATTGAAAGTTTTTCCTCATAATTTAACCCTTCTGTAATATAAATTTTGGAACCGCTAATTTAAAAGCTTTTTGGTTTTATTTATGGTTTATACTCACGGGTTTAGCGTAAATTTTGTTCTTGGTAATACCAAGTTTGGAAAATCAAAATGGAAAAACAGATAAAGTTTAAGCTAGTAATAATATTTATTCCTCACGCAGTCTTGGGTTAAAAATCGTTTCTAATCCACTACTTAAAAAGATCATTCCAAGAGTTAGCATGAGAATCGCTAAAATTGGAGCTAATAAGTACATAATAGCCCATGATTGAGCCAACATAATGACCCCTCTACCTACAGCTAGATTCAACATGACCCCCCAATTTGTCATTTCAATTGGCGCTAACCCTAGAAAGAAGAAGCCAACAAAGCCACTCATTGCGTGAAGTATTGAGTATAAAAAGTTCACTGCAATATAAGGTCGGATCATTGGGAATATTTCTCCAAAAACTAAGTGAAGTGTACCAAGCCCAAGAACTCTGCTGGCCTCCACAAATTCTCTACTTTTTATGGACATTACCTGAGATCTTACCGCCCTAGCTAATCCAGCCCAGCTAGTAACAGCGAATATGAGTGATAGTGTAAAAATATCTAACTTAGCTTTTAGGTTGGCAGCGATAATTACAAATAATGGATAGGTTGGTATAGTCATGAGGGTATCGGCAACGAACATTAAAACTGCATCCACGTATCCTCCCTTTAGTCCAGATAAAATTCCAACCGTTGTCCCCAATAAAATGATGAAGACCGCCGCCAGAAATGATGAGGTAAGGACGCTTCTAGAACCATGAACTATTTGGGCGAGTATATCGCGGCCAGCGAAATCAGTCCCTAGGGGATGCTCAAGAGATGGAGGAAGCCAAATTTTATTGGAATTATACTGTAATAGTTCTGGAGGAACAAAAAATGATGCGAACAACATAAAAATGAAAAATATTATTATTGAAAGACCAGTTAAACCTTTTTTACTCTTCATCAGTATATGTAGATCCTGAGAAAAGCCTTTAAACGTTCTTTCGAACACATCAGTATTGAAATTAACGCGCATTCTACCCCCTCCTGATACGAGGATCAATTTTAGAATAGAGCATATCGGCAATAAAATTAGCCATAATTACGGCTATTATAACTATATTAAGGCAACCTTGTAAAACTGGATAATCGAAAAGCGATAGAGATCTACTTATTAAATATCCCATACCTCTATAAAGAAAAATGGTCTCTATAAAGATGGATCCACCGAACATTGCTCCCATATTTATCAACAGGGAAGTAAATAGCGGTAGAATAGCCGTTCTCCCAACATAAGAAAATGCTATTCTGCGTTTTTTTAATCCTCTAGCCTCAGCTGCCATCACGTAATCCTCGCCTAAAACACTTAGGGTGCTGCTTTTCATTACAAGTGCCCAGCTGCCCATTGTTGTTACAACATAGGATAGAACTGGAAGGGCAGCATGATAAAATACGCTAGATATAAATTCCATAGTAAAGCCAGGAGTAACACCAGTAGCATAACATCCTCCCCGCGGAAAAATTCCCAGCTGAATTGAGAGAAAAACTAAAAGTAGAATCCCAATGACATAGCTTGGGAAACTGGCAATAACGCTAGCGTATAATGAGAGCGCATTATCAAGTAATCCCCCACGCCTATAAGCCATTATCATACCTAAGGTAATGCCTATCGCAAAACTTAAAATCAATGATAAGGATACAACAAATACGGTCCAGGGCAACGCATAGGCGATTAGCACCATAACTGGCGTTCCATAACTGGTGAGAGAAAAACCGAGATCGCCTCTAAAAACATTATAAATGTATTTTATATATTGGAGCCAAAGTGGTTCCTTAAGATTTACGGCGAAAAGAGCCGAAACCATATCCATGGCCTTATCAGGAGGCAAACGATATTCCTCTATATATTGGAAGAGCAGAGATGAAATCGGATTACCGGGCATCAAACGCACTAAGAAAAAAGTTATAGTTATAGAAAAAAGTATAGCCATTACGCTCCTAGAAGCCCTTTTAATTATCCATTTCATTCAAATCACAATTTCATCATTTCTTCATTTAACAATATAAGTTTATCGCCAATATTAATAGAAGTTATAATAAATAGCCTATGGATGCGCCATAGAAAAACTTGCACATTATTTTCTCTACAACATGATATATTAGACCTTTTATTAAAGGATAATTTGACTCTTAGCGCTAATAATTGAGACTGCCATTCAGCAAGTCTTTTTAGTGGTGTTCGACAATTTAAGATAAGTCAAATAGACTTATCTTACAACAAAATTCATATAGACTTAAATCGTACTTTAATAACTAGAGGTCTGAGATGATTGAAGCTGAGTTTTATGACGTTTGTTTGCCCTGATTGGGAGATTGAGAAAATAGTTCAATTCGCCAGAGAAGCCGGGTATGATGGTGTCGAGATTAGGGTTGATGAAGGCCATAAGCATGGAATATCTTCGAAAACACCTTTTGAGAAAAGGAAATATGTGAGGGATCTTTTTAATAGCAACGGCGTTGAGGTTTCATGTGTTGCAACCTCGGTACAATTCGGTTTCTCTGATCCTAGAAAGCGTAGAGAAAATATTGAGGCAGCTAAAGCTAACATTAGGCTAGCCAGCGATTTAGGAGCAAGAGTTGTTAGAATCTTTGCTGGAGGAGATATACTAACATTAACTGATGAGGCTGCTGATTATATCGCTGAAGCCTTCACAGAAGTTGGGAATTACGCCATACAGTATGGAGTCTGCCCTATACTTGAAACTCTACATGACATTATTAAGAGCGCTGAGGATGCCATGAAAGTGATAAGCAAAGTTAAAACACCAAACTTTGGTATTTTATGGAACCATTCCTACATAGATCAAAGATCCTTCGAGCTGGTTAAACATTATATAAAACACTTTCATATTCATGATGAAGTTCTTGAAGAAGAAAATAAAAACATACTTCAATTAGCGAAGCTTATGAAAACCGTTAATTTCAATGGCTACATATCCCTAGAAATTATAAAGGGATATAGCTTGCCAGAGGATCTTCTCATTAGAACTGCGAGGAGGCTGAAAGGCTACATAATACAAGCTTATAAGTAATGTTTTCTCCGTGGTGGTTTTTATTATGTCAAAGAGGTATCGTGCCGGGATAGTTGGATGCGGCGCCATCTCACGAGCACATGCAAAAGCATATAGGGAAAACGCAAAAGTCGATCTCGTTGCCGCCGCCGACATAAATCCACACATGTTGAAGATATTCGCTGAAGAATTTAGCGTACCTTCAACATACATCAATTATAGGGAAATGCTGGAGAAAGAAGACTTAGACATAGTTTCAGTCTGCACTTGGCACAGCTCTCACGCAGAAATCACGATCGCTGCGGCGGAGAGTGGAGTAAAAGGAGTAATTTGCGAAAAACCAATGTGCGTAAGCCTAGGTCAAGCCGACGCCATGATAGAGGCCTGTGAGAAGAATAGAGTTAAACTCGTTGTCGCACATGTGCTGCGGTATAACCCGGTTAATGTGGAAGCTAAGAGACTTATAAGTGAAGGCGCAGTAGGTAGACCTACGGTTGTTTGGGTTCGATCATCCGACGGATTGCTGAACTGGGGAACCCACCTAATAGATTTAGCAAGGTTTCTCTTAGGAGATCCGGAAACTGAGTGGGTGATAGGTCAAGTTGAGCGGAAAACCGATAGATATGAGAGAAATGTCCGCATAGAAGACCTATGCATGGGATTAGTTTGCTTCTCAAACGGAACCCGCCTAATAATCGAAAGTGATCTCCCAGGTCCTGAAATCCCGATTAATTCAACGCGGATTTTAGTTTACGGGTCAGATGGTATGCTTATACCCTCAGCCGATAAAATTTTACTCCTAAATAGATATGGTTGGAAAGAGATAAAGCCTCAAAGCAACATTAAAGATGAACGCATAACACTTCTAGATGAGTTAATTGAATGGATTGAGGGCTCAATTAGTGATAATAGATGTAGTGGTAGGCAGGCTCGTTATACCATGGAGATAATGATGGCAATCTACGAATCCTTACGCATTAAAGGCTTGGTTCGCATGCCATTAAAAACTAAAGAAAACCCCCTAGAAATAATGATCAATAACGGAACATTACTGGTGGAAAAACCGGGAAAATACGATATTAGACTACCATCCCCATTCTGGGACGAAAAAATGACAAAAGCTTATCGAAACTTTTTATCTTCACAATAATTTCTTCTATACGCTTATTTTTAAGCATTCAGGCTTTAAGATTCTTAGCATGGTTTATAGATACCATGTTTCCTCACGATCTTAACAAATAACAAAAAGTTATGAAAACTCACGTTTGGAGGGATGGAATGATCGGAGCTAGCTATATAGCCTCCTCCAGGCAACAGTATGTCTAGCTTTGATAAAACCTCCCCCTTCAATGTGTTGACGTCAGATGCCAGAGCTCTAACGTCAATGTTTCCCATTAAGACTAAACTGCCACAATATTTCTCCTTCAGAAGGAGGGCGTCGTTCCCCGCTTTACATTCTAATGGATGAATAGCTCTAATACCGGTCTTGATGAGAGAATCGATTATCTTCATGATATTTCCATCAGTATGATATATGCAGGGCAAACCTTTTTTCTCAAAAAACTCAACCATTTTTCTTTGAGCTGGCAATAATGTTTTCTCATATGTTTCAGGTGAAAAGAATGGCCCATTCTTATAGCATATGTCGTCCCACAGCCATATGCCATCTACTCCAGCATCAATAGCTCGAGATGCCAATCTAATCTGAAAATTGGCTATAAAATTAAACATTTCTCTCACAAACGCCGGATTATTCACCATATCCATCAAAAGCTGAGTGAAACCCCTAAGCCTCCAACAATAATCGAATGGTTCCCAGAGAGCCAAAGCTACAAACTTTCCCTTCTCGTGGTGAAGCCTAATATTTTCCTCAAAGTTTTTAGGGTATCTCTCAGGGTCATCTGGATCCAACCTGCCTTTAATGCTCTCAAAGTCGTCTTCCGATTTAACATAACCTTCTAAAGGTAGCGGAGGCCCTGAAGCCTCAAATTTAGGCCATCTCCATTTAGTCCCCATTTCATCTACATATATCATCCATCTCTCCGTCTCCTCTAGAACACGCTTCTCAAATCTAGGTGTTTGGTCAACATCAACCAAAATTATATCAAAATCCACATATTTCCCATAATCTGGTGGGAGCCCCTTAGATCTCCATTCTTTCCAGGTTTCAGCCCATATGAAATCTATGAAGCCCACTCTATCCGGCTCTTCGAAGTTTAAAGTGGCAATTATGCGCTCTCGCGGCTCCATATAATTTTCCACCAGCTATACATGAGTAAAACCTATGATATTTATTGTTTTTTCATATAAATAGCGTTCTTTGAATCAGAAGCCCCTTATAAAAATTGTAAGGCGGAAAAATTTGAAGAGAAAAATTAGAATTTGTTGACTACTATCAAGGTGAAAAAATTATTAAGAGATTCCGTAGTAAACGTTAATACATAGTTTCTATTCTTATGGAGGAGAAAAAATGGCAAAAACTGAAGCTTCCGACAATTACTTTAGGATTTATGTTGATAGTGAGGATGTTTCTTTAGGGATCACATCGCCAATGTGGGAGACACTACGTCTAGAACCATTATTATGTGAAATTCAAGTGAATGATAGGTTCTATCAGCCGACTGAAGTTTATGCCAACAAAAGCGATGAAGAGGGTCTAACGCTAACATGGAATTTTCCTGAAATTCAGTTCTCACTTGTGCAGAAGGTCGCTTTCCTATCTGATGGAAAATTATTGATGAAGAGTGATTTAATAAATAATTCAGGGGAAATCTCAACTCTTAACTCTCTTTCCTTACTGAGATTAAAATCTCCGGGAGTTTTAAGGTTTGGAAATGAGCATGAAAAGTCCCTTATCTACGAGGAGGGGGGTTATTGGGCGCATGTCCGCCAATTAAATTCTTTATGTTCCTTTAACCAAGAAGCAACTGGGCGATCCCAGTTTTGCTGGGAAGTCTATAATCCCATTGATAGAGCCGCCCTACTAATTGGTTATATGACCTTTAGACGATGGTTAGGTGTAGTTAAAATTAACTACAAGCAGGGTGATGGCATAACAGAGTTCATTGTAGGTTTTGATGGAGGAGACTTCCCGGTTGAACCGAAAAGTGTTATTCATTTGGAAGAGGTAATTTTTATGTTAGGGAGGGATCCTTGGCTTCTTCTAGAAAAATTCGGTGACCTAATTAAGGAGAAGCATGGGATAAAAACGCTCAACGCGCCTCCGGTAAGCTGGTGTAGCTGGTATCCTTATAGGCATGACGTAACGGAGGAAGATATTTTAGAAAATGCTAAGATCGCGGCAGGTAGATTAAAGGCTCTTAGTCTCAAGTATGTAAAAGTCGATTTAGGATGGCAGAAAAATTTTCTACCAAGCTCATATGAGGAAAATGAGAGATTCTTCCATGGCTTAAAGTGGTTATCAGAAGAGTTAAACAAAGTTGGCTTTAATCTCGGCATATGGATAGCTCCCTTCACCATCAGCGAATTCGACTACGTTTACCGAGATCACCTGGAATGGCTTTTAGGGGATGAGAGAGAAAAACCTTCATCTTATGGAGCATGGTTTTGGAAACCTTACGGAAAAATTTATGCGCTCGATTTAACTCATCCAGACGCCCAAGAGTATCTCAGGAAAAATATAAAATTGCTTGCTGAGAAAGGGGCAAAATATTTCAAGCTTGATTTTATCGGAGGACCCTGTAATCCATCTCTAAGGAGGCGGCACAATCCACGAATTGTTGCTGGCGGCGGTGTGGAGGCGGTTAGACTTGGATCAAGGATAATTGCGGAGACAGTTAAGTCCGTTAATCCAGACTCCATTATACTTAACTGTAACCCCTACGAAGTTTGCGGCCTAGGTTACTTTGATCTATTATACACATGTAATGATACGGGAAATACAGGAGTCATACCATGGTCCACAATGAAGGAAAACTATACTACCGTAGCCTGTCACCTATGGAAAAACCATAGACTTGGCATAATAGAACCATCATGTCTCTGTGTAGGTCTGCCAGGAACACTAGAAGAAGCTAGAATCCGCGCCACAGTAGCTTTTCTCTCTGGAGGGGAAATAGATATTAGCGATGACCTTACAACTCTGCCAGAGGATAGATGGCAGATATTGTTGTCGGTATTGCCTCCAGCTCCTAAATCTGCCAAACCATTGGATCTTTTTGAGCCGATTCCTGTGAAAACATTCGCATACAGCGAAGGATTTAAGGAAGTAATGTCAAACGAACTTGAAGAAAATTCTGGAAAAAGAGCATCGCGGGTTTGGATTATGCCTATAGAGGCTGATTGGGATCAATGGATATTGTTAAGTTTATTCTTGTGGGAAGAACCACTAAAACGCCAATTAAAGAATATTGAAGAGAACAAAATTGCATTATTTGATATAAAGTGGGAGCGCTTAGGTTTAGATCCCGGAGAGCGTTACTGGATATATGAGTTTTGGTCAGGTCAATTTCTAGGCGAGGTACCTACTCACTATGAGAGAACAAAAGTTTATCTTCATCCAGGTAACTTAAAGACTCTTCTCCTTAGCTCTCAAAAAGATTTATTAAGAGTCGCATTTTCCGGACCGTCGGTGAAGCTGCTAGCAATACGCAAGGCTCGAAAACATCCTTGGGTTGTAGGGACAAGTTTCCATATAACTAGTGGGTTGGATCTAAAGAAAGTATCATGGGATGAGGCAAGAGGCGAACTAAGTGGCGAAATATGGAGACCTCGGGGTCAAAGCGGATTTATAGTGATAACTGGAGTCAATAATAAGTCCATTGTTGCAAAAGTTGCTGGTGACATAGCACCTATAATTCCAAGTTCAAAGGGTTCCATAAAAGTTCCCGTAGTAACTAGGGATGATGTAACCCCTTGGACTATAACAGTAGCCGATGGAAATCCTACGGTAAAGAATTTATAACGTATTTTCGTGGTAAACGAAAAGAGTATGTAAGATAAACGTTTGCTCCTTATTCTCAGAGACATAAAATTAAAGAAGGTTAAAGCATCTCTTTTCTATGTGTTAAGCTAAAGGTGAGAAAGACAATGGAGCCTATTGAGCGAGTATATACATCGTTGTATCATGAAGAGCCGGACAAAGTTCCTGACTGGTGGGAGGATGCCCGAGGGGTCTTCTGGCTCAATCAATACTATAAGATGGAGCCGGTCATAGAGGAGCCAAATTTTAGAATATTTAGGTCTCTTTTCGGTTCTTTACATCTTGAGGTGCGTGGGAAGGAGTGGGAAGGTAGAGAAGAGTGGAGCTGGAGTTTAACCATAGCGCCCGCAGTTAGATGGCAAGAAGACCTTGAACGATTAGAGAAACCTGACCTTGACCCATCCACGTTAAAAGAGGTTGTGAAAAGTGCTAAAAAATTTCATGATGAAGGATATTTTGTTTATGTAGCGCATAACACCCCATTTTTTAGTCCGATTTCATATCTTAGGGGATTAAAGCAATTTTTAATAGACATAACTGTGAATAAAGATTTCGCTAAGAGACTTGTGGAGTTTTCTATTGAGCCGCAAATAAAGATGACCACTACATTGATAGAGGAGGCGGGCATAGATTGCGTATGGGTTTTTGGAGATATGGGAACCCCGCAGGGTCCTTTCATTTCTCCGAGAACATATAGGGAATTGTTTTTCCCCTACGATAAAAAGATGTGTGAGACTTACCACAATAAAGGAGCGTTTGTCTTTTTACATAGCCACGGCTACATTATGCCCATCATAGAAGATTTGATTAATGCTGGTTTTGACGCCATACATCCAATAAGCCCGCTATGCAGAATGAACTTGAAGGAAATGAAAGAGAAGTATGGTGATAAGATAACTCTCTTTGCTGAACTCTCCGTAGATATGTCTGGCAAACAGGGGATAAACACTGAAAAATACGGCTCCATACAATATGGCTTTAAGGACATAGAAGAAAAAATTAAAGCTCTAGAATACACTATAAAGGTTGCCGCACCCGGAGGAGGCTTTATCTTTGCATCAGCCCCCCAACTAAAAATCTATCAAACTCCTCAAGAACAAGCTTATAAAAAGATGTGGGAAAAGCTAAGAAAATACCCAGTTAAGAGATAAAAGATTAAGATACGCTTCATTCAGGTTCTAAAATTGTTGATTATCTATCAACGTTTATAATCCAAAATAATGGATAAAACAAAAATAAGGCTTAGTACAGGTGAGCTAATTTATGGAACCTATACCAATTAATGAAGCTGAAGCAATAATCGAAGCTTTTTGGGATCAAAATCTAAGCAACTTAAAAGAATATAAGGTTACTCTAGAGAAATCCTCTAGAGCTTTTGTCAGACAAACATGGTGTTCAGCAGAAATATATATTGAAAGAGCTACTCTGGGAAAGACCGCAGTTTCTCTGGAACGCCAGTGCGACATACATTTAGATGAATATGATATTATCCGCGTTTTCGCGGCTATACCAAGATGGGTTCGTATGACTTTGAAGCTTCATGTTGATGAATCTGATTGTACCGTGATTGACGGAGCTGTGGGAGATGGATCAGTTAACGAATATGATGGATATGTGACAGGTAAGCATGTAACTGGTATTAGGATAGATTTCGCGTTAAGTAAAATGCAGCCAGCGAACATTCAAATATATTGGATTGGACTAGCAAAAAAAGAAGTGCAAGAAAAAATGGAGAGGCGAAAAAGCCCCTACACTCCAGATTGGCCCAAAATGTTAAGAGACAACCCAAGTAGATTAGAGCCGAAAATAGGAATATTTTTTGATGAAGAGGATCTTATCCTTCTTCGTCAAAAAGTTAAAAGCGGATACTTAAAGAGGGTGTTTGACAATTTACGTCTGCAGTGTATTCGAGATATGAGTATTAATCCGGAGGCTGAGATAGGACGATTCATTCCATGGGGCGATAGAAGATGGTGCCGTAACAGAGACATGAAACGGACAAACATTGCTGATGCGATGGAACGATTAGCTTTTGTTGGGTTAATTGATGAGAACTCGGAAATGCTTAGGATGGCTGCGAGAATGGCTCTTTCCGCAGCTCACTCTGAGTACTGGTGTGAAAGCTTCATGGGAGTTTTTCCCGGCTCAACTTGGCATCATAGATCCTTCACGGAAACTAAGTACAGTTATGCATGTGCTCTAGTCTTAGACTGGGCTGGCTCTTATTTAACCCCCTACGGTGAAGAAGTTATCCGGGATGCCATAATCATAAAGGGATTGCCTCGAATAGAGTCTGACTTTAAGCGCATGGAGTATATACGTGAAATGAATCAGGGCGTATTATTCAGCTTAGGGCGCATTATTGGAGCACTATCATTATTGCCGGCTTACCCACGATATAAGAGCCTTCTCGAAGAAGCTGAACGAGATTTACATGAAATAATCCGTAAGTATATTCAGGAGGACGGTGGCACATTAGAAGGTATGGCATACTGGAACGCCACGTTTTCCACAGCTATGCGGCTTTTTTACGCGCTATCTAAATATCATAACACCACGTTTGAGGAATATGTTAAATCCCTTCCGAAGCTCATTAAAACCGGTGACTACGCATTATCCATGCTTTCAATAGTTAAAGGTGGAGTTACGTATCTGCCAATTAATGATGCAAAATCCGACCAAATATTTGACCCAGGTTTAGTCGCAGCTTATTGTCGAATCTCAGATAGGTCTGAATGGAAAGAACTGTACACTCTAATTATGCGAACAGAAAGATTTATGTCAGATCCATTTCATTTAATTATAGCGCCCTCAGAAATACCTGTAAAATACTCGGTAAAAAACGTTGTTAAACCCAGATTTTCGGTTTTTCCGAGAACAGGTCAATTTTGCTCGATAAGAAAGGATTCTCTTCTCGGCTATGTTCATTTCCATTTTTGTAGCGGTCCAACCTGCCCGTACCATTATCATGAAGATAAGGGAAGCTTTATTCTTGAAGTGAACGATGAATCTCTTATTATAGATCGCGGTGTTACAAGTTATGATCATCCTGAGACCACTTTAATTTCGGCTAGCAGCCGCCATAACCTTTTATGTCCTAAAGACCTTAATGGATCCTTTCTACGTCAACCGCATTACTCTATTGGAGGTAGAATAACTTCAGCTTTCGAGTCTAACGGCGCTATTTTCCTGTGCAGTGACAATACGGATGCTTGGAACAAAAGTGTCTTTAAGAGGAATATACGTAGGGTATTTTCACCAACCCCTGATCTTTATCTCATAGACGATGTCGCTGAGTTAAACGAACCCCATGTAATGGTTTTCCTATCGAATTCGCCATGCCCCATCGGTATAAAGGGAGACGGCTGCTGGATTTATGGGGAGAAAACCTCAGTAGAAATCATACCAGTTGACTGGGTTCCTCATGAGAAGAAAGCTGTTGAGTATGGTGTTGACTGCCATTTAAGACCAGTAAACGTTTTGCAGATGGAAACCAAAATGGCAGATTTCCATACTCTTTTAACGTCACTCCAAATAGTGCCTTCCAATTCGTACCTAGAAAACTTATGGCAGTTTAAAAGAGAAAATTCCTCTATCGTAGCTGTTAAAGGGGACTACGAAATCCATCTTTCCCGTGAAGGCTTAAACTTAATAGTTACGATGAAAAAAGGAGAAAAAAATCTCCTTGAAGCTACATGCCAAGACAGTGATTGGATTGTTCACTCCTATAGTTGAGTGATTTTGGCTTTATTAGAAAGTTTTTCTGGTGAGATATTGAAGCATATTCAAAATGAAATGCATGGCGATTGGATGGTTAGGTATCCTACGAACAGCTTCAACTTGATTAGCGATGACTATGCCTTTCCCATATTGAAATTCCGCTGTAACTGCCATCTCCCTAGATTTAATGATTTTCTTTTCTTCACATCCATGCCCTTTTATGAGAAAACGAGCAATGTAATCCCACCTATCCTTTTCGAAGTCGTACCAATATGAAAAGTCTCTCGGCTGGAAGTCTTTAACTATAGGGTGGCCAGTGGCGCATGAGACAAAGTCAAGACCAATATGGCCGATAGCGTCTTTTCGCTGACTGTTGGTTATAACTTCGATTTTAAGATCTGGTAGCTCCCAAACACACGCTTCCTCTTGCTCAAGCAATAATAGGCTTCCTCCGTTAGATATATAGGATGAAATAGCTAAAGAGTTTTTTCTCAGCTCCTTTGGACTGTCACATATAATTATGTCAGCCCCATTAGCATCAGTCGCTAAATAATCATGAGCTTTTAAACCCAAAGTATTTACAAGCTTCCAAGCTTTCCCAAACTCCTCCCCTACAACCGCGACTTTAATATCTTTTAGACCTGAAATATCTGGTCTAGGAAAAACCTCAATCATCTGAGAATAATCATGTAAAACTCGGCCATCCTTATCACAAAGCGCTAAATAAACCTCAAATTTTGTTCTAGCTTTAACTTTAGTAGTCTTCCATCTAAAGTACCCCTGGAACTCAGCTCCGGAAGGCTTTATTCTAGCTGGACGCTTTGCAGCAAAGAGAACGCTATCGCCGTGTAAAACATACCAAAATATCTCAAGATTCTCAGAGACTTTATCCTCATCATTAAAAATCCAAAATTCCATATTTATCTTCTCTCCCTCAAAGTATCTTATTCTATCTGTCCGTATGTTTACCGCTAAAGGAGTTAACGCGTCTGCAAACTCATAGTAAGCTGGTTTTGGCCTCCGATCAACTCCGACAAGCGTCTTAAGCCATCCAGCTGGCCAAGCATCTATAAGCAAATGGACGGCGAAGCCTGAAATTATGTCAGTGCGCCTGCGAAAAGCGTCGGTCATTAAGCGTATTACCCATGCTTGGTGAGATTGACTCTCTCTAACCCATTCTGCTAAAGTAGATTTTGTATCAAACCAGCTGTGGTGATGCAGCCATGTCTGTGAATGAGGAATCTTTTCTGGGGACCATTTTTCATCAGGTTTTTCCGGAATCCAATCTTTTGGGTAGTATCTGCTCATAGTTTCCCATGAATCAAGCCCCTCAGCGCCATATTCTCCGCAAGTCGTCATCCATCCTGGCTTCGCCGAATATATATATCCGCGATGCAATTCATCAATGCTCCCCCATATGCCCGGGCCATACCAACCAACGTAGCAATGAAAGTCTGGCACACCCCAAGGGACATATCTCTCCTGGATATATCCGCAATGCGTGCCCTCAACTAGTTTAACTATTCTGTCAGGATTATAAAAGCGGATAATTGAGCATGCTGCACGGAAAAATTCTTCTAGCTCATCGTTTAGTAAGTGTCTGTGCTCGAGCTTCTGCCTAAATATTTCGCTGTCTCCTAGAGGTTCGTTTATGAGAGAAACCATTATTACACTGGGGTGACTGCGAATTAGCTTCTCCATTTCACCCACCTGGCGTAATGCTTCTTCAAAAAGATTCCTTCGCAATGTTCCAAATATGGGAAAGTCTGTCTGACTCATGATGCCAAGAGCGTCAAGATAATCGTAGATTTCAGGCTGGACTGGACGTTGCGTTAACCTTAAAAAGTTTATGTTTGCAAGCTTCATTATGAGTATATCTTCAAAGAGCTGCTCGTAGTCTCCACGCATCACGCATTGTTGCAAATGTCCCATCTCATTTGCTCCCCTCAGAAAAATTCTTTTATTATTAAGGTAGAAAACCCCCTTTATTTTCCCCTGCTCATCTACATGAAATTTTCTCATACCGAAGCTTCTATCCACAATATCTACAATTTCATTATCTACCTTCAAAATACACCTAAGAGTATAAAGATATGGTGATTTAGGTTCCCATAAACGGTAATTACGCATCTTAATACGGAACTTATAAACATTCTTTCCAAACCCAGCGGGATTCCCCTCAATTTCTAGATTCCTTATGGGCTCACCTGGGAAATTGCGTGGATAAATGTCGAAGGAGAAACGGATATTTTTCTTTTCAGGAGTAGTATTCGTTACCTCAATCCAAACTTCAATTTGACCATCATCAATTTCAGGACGCACAAACACATCCGATATGAAGATTGGCGGTCTTCCCTCAAGCCTAACAGACTGGTATATTCCAGCTCCTGGAGGACAATGATGCCATCCAACCCCCGGTTCATCCCATCCTGGGCCGGTAGCAGCATAGATCTTATCTCCATCATCCACAGTCGGCAGATCGTTTTCCACATAAACTAAGAGAGTGTTTTCCCCGTTTCTCCTCAATAAATTGGTGACGTCGAATTCAAATGGTGCAAAAAAGCCTTCATGGCTACCCACGTAAGAGCCATTAATAAACACTCGACATCTATAGTCGACTCCATTAAAACATAGGAAAACCCGGCCAAATTTAAAGAGCTCATCGTTTACACTAAACGTCGTGTAGTAATAACCAAACCACCTACCTACTGGACCCCTATAGTCAGGAATAGTTACCTCGACCCCTATCTTCTCTTTTAGATCTAGATTTTGAGGGTCTCTTAAATCATCTTCTTCACCATAACGGAAAAGAAATTTCTTTAATTCTTGGAAAGGTCTGGGATGAGGATTTGGCGGAGTATAATTTTCAAGATAACATCTATATTCACTCTTTAATTTTTCCAAAGTCTCTCTGAAAGATTCGTAGTTATTAATACGTTTTCTTTTTTCCGGCGGCTTCAAAATCTTTAAGCTTCTACTTGAATTAAGGTAACGCTTTGGGAGACGTGGTGGTGGGATAGGAATCTTTGCTCCAATATTTTCCGGCGAAGCCTTTACTACAGCCCTCACATTTAATTCCCCCATAGACTCTTCCTCCAGAAGCCCTATAATGGTAACCAAAAATATTAGATTTAGATAATTTAAAATATATATTTGTGAGTTTTAGATCGCCTTAATTTCAGACCTACCAGATACAATGGTAACATGTCCCGTAACGAGATCGTTGGGACTCCGAGAAAAATCGCTGATTTAATACCAATAGGTTTTCCTAGAAATCCAGTTCCGGCAACCCTGCCAGCAGGTAATCCGAGAGCGCTCAAATGATCAATAAACGATGATTGTAGGCTGCCGTTCTCTAGATGGATGACTTAGCCTCTCTCCGAAGCCTACCAACATAATCATGCATATCCGCAGCCACATTAAACTCTACACCCAAAAACTTAAAAGTCAGGCTTATGTGAACCGCACCAAAACTAGAGGTATTGGTGCGGAGGTGGGATTTGAACCCGCCACGGCATGGAGATTTCTCCCGCAAACCCTCCTTTCTTTTCATATTTTAAGCGTTTTAGGAATCTTTATAAGGAGGGGCCCCTCCATTTAAGTGAGCTTATCATCTCGTAAAGCGGGCAACAAAGCTGCTTTCTTTACTTGTTGGTAAACTCAATTCCGATGCTGAAACGTATAAAGTGATATAGGAGGTGAAAATAGAATGACTAAGTTTTATGTGAGGTGGTGGTTGGAGCCAACTAAGGTGCCTGTTGATGCTGAGCAGAGGATTAAGGATTGGCTTTCAATGCTTGAAATGATTAAGGCAAGCTTGAAGGCGGGTGTAACGAAGGATTGGGGAATGGCTGCTGGAGGAGATTTCGGATACACAATTAGCGAGGCAGCAAACGAGGCGGAGCTATTCGCCCGCTTGCTTGCATGGATACCATACGCTCACTTTGAAGTAATACCAATATTAACAGTTGATCAGGTTATAGAAGCGATCAAAAAAGCTGCGCAAAAGTAAACCCTGAAGACATTTAACAGCCCCACCTTTACCTCTTAAACAAAAGCCTTCGATTCCAACAGAAAGAATCTACCGCTGTTTCTTTCTTCTAATTGTTATGTTTGCACTTACAGT
>JAWCEH010000033.1:0-19221 GCA_038859955.1 Bathyarchaeia archaeon
AGAGTCCCTAATAATATGTAAGTTCCTTGGCATACCGCCGGGCCATATACCTGGATTATATGCTCTTGTAACGGGAATGACCATATCGCTTGAAGAGCTGCTTAAAGCAGGTGAGAGAATATATACTCTAAAAAGAATGTATAATGTTAGATGTGGCGTAACTCGAAAGGATGACACACTACCTTATCGCATAATGAATGAGGGATTAAAAGAGGGTGGGACTCTAGGAAACACGGTTAGCCAAGAAGATCTTAAAGTAATGCTAGATGAATATTACGCAGCTAGAGGGTGGGATGAAAACGGGATACCAGAGAACGAAACATTAAAAAATCTTGGGCTGCTTGAATAGCATAATCAAAGTTTTCCAAGAATTTATGGTTTTCTCTTATTTGTATTTTTCTCTTCTCTTTCTTGCTATTATCGTTGCCGTGATTACTATTGCTGCTCCAGCAGCTACTCCTGTTATTATTCCCATTGAGAATGCTTGTATTTTTGTTGTTGAGGCCCATTTTCCAGTGCTAGGATATGCTGATGCCACAATAATATAGTTTTTTGGCGTCATTGATATTAGGGTTTTATGGAAGATTACCTCCTTAATCTCCCTCGGTTTTATTGTGATACCTTCAATCCTGTCCTCTAAGACTTTGCTCATCTTCTCATCGTAGACTTCGAGTATAACTGTGGCCGTCAGGCTTTCTACAGGATTATTATTTCTCACATCAACATTGGCTTTCAACGTGGATGTTAAACCATCATGATTAGCTGTGACGCTAACATATGCTCCTCTACTAATTCTGCTTAGGAAATCCATTAATATTAGGGCTGCAATCTTGCCAAGGGTGTAATCGTCAACAATGAGACCAACATGTATGAGTACTCCGCCTCCGAATGGGAATATTGCCGCGCCATAGAGCGGTTCGCCTGGAACTTGATAATAGACGTACAGCGGCCTTATGTCGCCGGGGAAGATCGATGCATTAACTACAGTCGGAATGCTCTCAGAGAGAAACTCGGCCAAACTAAGAGTGAGAGGAGTTGGAGAAACAGTTTTAACATACCACGTGTCTGGAGCGACGCCAGCTATATTGGTGGGAAAACCGCCCGTGTTTAGAAACCACGAGGAGAAGGGCCTTGAAGAGGTCGCCCAGCTAAAGGAGAGCAGAATACATCCATAATATGCCACAGCCCTAGATATGCTAGTATACGTTGGCTCCTCTAAAGGACCACGGTTAACCACATTATCTATTATTAGGTCTCCATGTAGATTTGCAACTATCATGTTTGGCTCCGGGCTCTCAAATAGTTTCCTATATTCTTCTACGCTGCGCACATATTTTATCTCTATAAGGTCTGGACTTATTAGGCCTCCCCTCTTCAAAGTGTCTGTGAAACCTTTCTCAGCAGTCATCGGTGATCTCACCTGTCTGAATATGGCGCCATCATACGCGGATACTACATAAACCCTATATCTACCCGCGACCTGAGCCATCATGGGCTTCTCAAGGATAAGCGCGCATAAGCACAACAGAATTAGAATGGATAAGATTAAAAGGGAAGAATTCGCCTTCATTAAAATCCCCTACCATAAGTTTCGTTTCCTACTTTAAATGGATTATTTGTGGAAAAATAAGTTTTTCTATTTAGTGGATGGTTTAGTATGCTGTTAGGATTACTAGTATCATTCCTAGTAGCATTGCTAGGGATGTTCCTGCGATTACTCCTACTGCTGCTGGTATGCCATATTGCTCATAGAATTTAACTCCCTTAACCTTCAATGTTAGCCATTTGAGCACTAATGCTATGCTCATGTATCCTGCAACACCACCAAGAGACATCGAGCTTGCTCCAAGGATTAGGCTTATTGGGCTGAAAGGCCACCAGACAAACTTCAACCTCATTATCATCAGGAATACTGAGAGCGCAATACCTATAGAGAGCTCAGGCCACCAAGGCGGAACAATTCTCCCATTCCAGAAACTCGGGTAAAGATCGTTAACTACATATGAACTTGCTTCACCCACACCCATCCTGGCGGGTAGCGGCAGCTTATACCACCCAATTGAATATGATACATGAATCATTAGTGGCAGAGATACTATGCTTGTCACGATTGCTCCTATTAGAGAGCCAATAAATATTTCTCTACATCTAATATTTCCTGTATAAGCTATGTTGTAGGCGTCAAGCATACCTGAGAACATCGGAATGTTAAAGCAGCTTATGCCTGGACGGGCATACATCCACATTGCGAGCGGCCCTGAGACCACAAAGTTCCTCGCATCAGATGTGAAGGGTATAGTCATTTCTGCGAGCTCATGCTGGTGTAGGTTGGCATAAGTGCCCATAGCGGGGTCTCCATGTGTGTATGTGAAGCCTGATTCGCATCTAAGTCTTCCTAGTGAGAACATGAATATCCATGCGAAGACTATGTTTATTATTGCTGAGTATATTGTTGCTCCGCTAATAAGATGTATTATTATGAGTAGTATTATTGATGCTAGGAACATTAGTGTGGCTGTTCTGTATGGTAGTGGCTCCCTAATCTTCTCCTCCGGCGTTGGGCCCCTGACAACAGACCTCCAAACCTCCCTAACATAATCCCTGGCAAAAAGTATCAGCCAGAATATTGCGTAGCCTACAACCGCGCCAACATCTATCATAGCGTAATACTTGAATGGTGGTTGCCCGCCCATGTATCTATGTCTCCCAAATGTTCCTGTTCCGGAGAAGCCTACTGGATACATGCCCATGGCGTATGCTATCTGGGGTAGTATCCAGCAGAATATTACGTAGAAGAATAGTGCTGATGCTAGGAGTGTTGGCGGCAATAGGTATGCGAAACCTATCGTTAATGGTAGGAAGTTGAACCTAGCTATGCCTACGAGGTCGTAAGGCTTATTTATTATGTTAATCCCATCTAGGAGGCCGGGCATCCAGAATGCCCATGGATCCCTCTCCCAACCATATATTGATGGCAGCCACCTGAAGGGCACGTAGAGGACCCATGGCAAATTGAATATGAAGCTTCCAGCCAGAGCCGCCAGAATTATTTTCCGCTTCAAGCTAAGCTCCTTCTCAACCTCCTGCTGCGTGGTCCTCTGAGCGGACTCGAAGAGTGTTAGGGCTACCCTAGCCGCTGGGAAGGCTATCCTGTCGATCTCAACCCATCTCCTCCTCCAAATTATAGCGTTAGATGCAGTAAACATGAACATTGATATGAAGAATAGGAGCCAGAAGGCTATAGGTCCAGCCCACTGAACCCATGGAACAGCAGCCCCACCAGTCTTAATAGGCTCAAGAAACTCAGCAGGAGGAGACCAAATGGTCGGCCAGAGGGCAGAAACACCACGTTCTATTGCGAATGGCTGGGTTCTGGCTACGAATTGTGCACCTACAAGGTTTACTGGGAATTCTAGTGATGCTGCTAAACTCGCCATGGCAACCCAAGCATACAACACAGCAAGCTGACCCATATTCAACCTAAACGTTGGAGCTAAAGCCAAAATCAAAAACAGTATAGCTGAAAGCATTATCGGACCATTAGTTATCCCAATATGCCACATAGTCCCCATCTGAAAGTACAACGGATAAATCCACATAGACACAGGACCAAGAGTCCCAACAACACCCCACACAACCGACAAAACCACCAAAGCCGCCAAAAACCTCGGAGTCAAAACCCTCTCTACCCTCTCCATAATCTCACCAACACTTATAATATCATTAATTTTGTGGTATTAAAAATATTTAATTTTTTCGGTTATGTTTTCATCAATTTTCGATGAGATGCAGGATCATAGCGTTAGGGTTCTGAGTAGGCTTCTCTTAAATCCTCAGGTCAGCAGTTTTATGTCAAAAGAGAAATGTCCTTCATAAGCTAACCTATGATTGGTATTTTAACAGCTTTTCCGCTTTCCGAACTAATTAGACCTGCCTCAAGAACTTCTTGAACGTCCCTAGAAAACTTTGGATTGCACATTCCATTAATAGGCTTATCTTCCCTAATACGTGTCAGAAAATATTCAACAGCATTTCTCTCTCCTTCAGGTAGTGGATCCGGTTTTACAACTTCTCCTTCAGGCTTATTCTCAGTAAAGATAATTAATTCTTCTCGTCCAATAATTATTGACCCTTCAGTTCCAAATACCTGCGGGTCTCCAGGCACTCTACCTACCTGGCTCCATGTACCCTCCACGATCGCTGTACCCTTCTCGTACATCAGCACAAGTATTCCATTATCGTAGCCGGGTATAAAAGACTTAACGAAATTGCCAGCTGTTCCGAAGACGCATTTAGGCATCCCCATTAAGCTCATGGCAAAAGCGACGCCATAGCAGCAAAAGTCCATGTATGCTCCCCCAGCCTCTTTTAACCCCATCCATTGAAAGTCATAAAAATCGGCAAGGGTTTCTTTTTTAGGACCGCTGTGGCCACTTCTGGCTCGAATATGGAATACTCTTCCTATTGAGCCACTCCAGATTAATTTATAGGCTTTTCGATAAACCGGAGACCACATTGTAGGCCAGTTTACCATTAATTTAACTCCATTTTCTTCTGTAGCTTTAAGCATTCTTTCAGCATCTTTAAGATTGTATGCCATAGGTTTCTCGACCATGATATGCAAACCCTTCGACGCTGCCAACTCAGTTACTTCAGCCCGCTGAATATGATCAGTATAATTAAAAATAACGTCAAGATTCTCCCTATTCAGCATTTCCCGGTAATCATTATATATCTTCTCCAGACCGTACTTTTCCCGTAGTTTTTTCCTTCTTGTTTCCAGGGCGGGTTTCTCTTCAACTGATGCCGCAACTAGAACCCCAAGACCGGATTCCTGGAGCATATCTAAAATATGCCAGACATGGTTGTGGGCAACTCCAACTAATCCGACCCTAAACGCTTTTCTCAATTTCATCACTCTCCCATATCTTACGACACTCCTTTATCTCGGCAGGGGCAATTTTACGGGCTCACCCCTCAAAGATGATATATAGGCTGCTTGGATTACTTCTACAGCATCTCTTCCATCTTCACCAGTCACCAGTGGCTCTTTATCCTGTATAATACAATCTATGAAGTGTTTTGCTCTGAGGAACCAAGCCTCACCATGCGCTAGTTTGGGCAACTGAATGTAATTCCAATCTCGTGAAATTCCATCCATGTCTCTTATAGTTTTTATTGCTAAATCAACCCCCTCCTTAATGAGGGCAGGTGAGTTGTAAATAATACATCCATCACTACCATCAATCTCCGATAGGCGCATACCTGCCTGCGCCCGAGAAGTCCAAGATCTATAAATCAATCCTACAGCGCCATTCTTAAATCTTATAATACAGCTGAACGAATCTTCAACGGTGACTTTAACCTTAATCTTTCTTAGAGAACGGACAGATTTAGAGGCTTCAGTTTTTATATCGGGTGGAAGCCAGTGTTCAGTAGTTTCTCTTTCCGGAAACCTTGTATCACAGAAAGCGTAAATTGAGTCAACTTTTCCAACCCAGCAATTCCATTCATATGTTGTATATACCACGGAATCTAATCCTATTCCCCCGCCAGCTTTTTCTCTTTGATAAAACCATGGTGAGGCTGAGTGCCAACTGCTGCCAATAGTCGATACTTCATAGATTTGTCCAATAATCTCGTTGTCCAACAACTCCTTAATTTTTTGGAATAGGGGGGTAAATCTATTTTGATAGCCAGTCATAAGCTTAACTCCTGCTTTTCTAGCAGCATTAACCATAGCATCAGCCTCCTTAACATTTGTCGCTAAAGGCTTTTCACAAAGAATATGTTTACCAGCTTCAGCTGCGCGAATAGCTATCTCTGCATGTGTGCCATGTGGAGTTGCTATGCTGACAGCATCTATATCATCTCTATTTAAAACTTTTTGATAATCGGAATACCAGAATTTGACGCCGAACTCCTCCGCAGCCGCCTTTGCCCTTTCAGGCACAATGTCCGCGACTGCAATGAGATCAACCTCAGGAATTCTCTTGAAGCATGGTAAATGGGCTTGATATGCTATCTCTCCACAACCAATGACTCCAACACCAATCTTCCTCAATTTTCTCATCCCCTCCCAAAATTTAGATGAGATTGATTAAATCTTTATCCTAGCCATTATAAAGGTTACTGACAGCAACATTATGTTCCTCAATTATTATCTTGCTCATAGTTATAATAAGCAATCTTAAAATAAAGCAGAAAACTTAAATGATGCGTGAAATGTTTTTAAAATATGGGTAAAGGCGATTATTACGAATGGGAGAGACGCTTTTTTAAAGATGAAGAAACAGGTGTAGCTCTGCGTCAACTTACAAGCTTCCCAACTATAAATTTTAGTTTAGGTTACCATCAACCATGTTTTACACCAGACTCCACCTCTCTAATTTTTTACTCTTATGTGGAGCTTAAAAGGGGAGGCAGAATCGAGCTCTTTAAAGTTAATGTTGATGGAACAGGTTTATGTCAGCTAACAGACGGTTGTGGGGTTCGTGGCGGAGCAGTTATTAGCCCAGATGGAAAAGAAGCTTTCTATATCTCGCATGGAGAAGTAAAGTCCGTAAACTTAGAGAGCTTAGAAGAGAGAACCGTTTTTTCACCGACGGAGATTTTTGGTTTAAAGGACTATATCATGGGGGGATTAACAGTAGATTCTGAGGGGAAATGGTTAGCTACAGCGCTCCGCATTAGGAATGAATCATTAGTGCTGAGGATTAGAACATCTGGCTCAGAGTTTTATGAAACATTCAAGACCTCGCATTCGATTAGCCACCTGCAATTTGAACCTGCGAAATCTAAAGAGATCCTTTTCCTTGAAAAAGAAGATATAAAGGTTGTAAATGTGGAAACAGGGAGCTGTAAGGCATTAGGTATTAGAAGAACTACCGGGCACTTCGTTTGGTTAGGTAAAACTCGCAAGATTGCCTCAACGCTTATATTTCCAGAGCGAGCCATAATTATCGTCGACGTTGACAGCCTTGAGAGTAAGGTTATATCCTCGAAGGAAGTGTATTTCTGGCACATAGATTCTTCATCTGATGGAAAATGGATTGTTTCGGACACAAATTGGCCTGATATGGGTCTATTTATAGTAGATCCTGAAACCGGAGCCTACAAAAAACTTTGCAATTCTAGAAGTTCAAATGCACACCCGCAATATACGCACCCACATCCTTCATTTAGCCCTGACACCAAAATGGTTTTATTTAACTCTGACAGGTCAGGTCACCCTCAAATCTATTTAGCAGTAATTCCTAAAGACTTCTTAAGAGATTTAGGAAAAGGATAAAGAGAGAAACAAAAGGACAAATTACCTTAATGGGAATGATCAGTTGAAAAAGTCCAGTACTTAGTAAGGTAAAAGCCATTGAGCCTTTCCCATTAACGTTAAGGCTGAAGATAACAGATACATTAGGGAATCTCCTAAACTGAAACCTACTATTATTAGTGGAATCCAAGTTGGTTGAATAATTTTTTTCTTTGCAAATACTTTGCTGTTAATTATTGAGCCGATCAATTGAGCTAGAGCCGTGTGAGGATACATTGCCGTTCCAGAAACGAAAGATATCAGGAAGTGCGGTACTTTTAAGAGGGCTGTTACGATATAAACTATGGCTCCTGCTGCAAAAGATATTATTACTATGTCTTGCTTAAATAGGAAGCCAGTCCACAACCATTTCTGCCAACGAGCCCAATCTACGAATTCCACATGCCATCCAGTTACCGTATACGGGTAGGCGTAGGATGGAAATGGTGAAAGAGACCAAAAAGCAGAAATATAAATAAAGCTCGCAAGAACTCCTAAGGACACAGTCAATAGGTAAGCTTTAATATAATCTCCATGTCTACATCTTACAATATCTGCTTGTTTTAGCGCACCTACAATACCACTCCCCCCGACACTGAATGGTGTCGGTGTTAACCATATGTCAAACTCCTTATACCCACTTGAGAGAATTATAAGCTCTCTTAGGTAGGGGATATTAAAGCCTCCAAAAGTTATGCCGGCAGAATATGCGGAGAATGATACAGCAATGAAGGAAAATCCAGTCGATGAAAGAAGGAGGATCCATAGTGGAAATCTTGGCACTAAATAGTGAATTAAAATGGCGAGTAGAGATGAGGAGGCCAAAAACAGGATTAGAATTACCCATGCGTATTTTCCCCTAATCTTTTTTAAGCTACTGAAAATTTTGAACGTTCTTTTCGGGTGGATTATTAGAGGAATTAGCGTGGTGGCAAGAGACAGACCTACTATGGCACTTGTCCAGAAATATAGCCTAGACTTTGTTATGATCCATGACCAACCCAGCCCAGGCGACCATGGAGCTTCTGAGGGCCATAGATTATTTATGGTTATAAAATAATTGCCTATAATATAGAAAGCAGCCGATCCGATAAACATCGGGATTGTGACTCTTAATGGTAACATAAACCCAGTTATATAAGGCGTTATAGTGAAGTCTATAGTGATAGGAGCGCCAGGCAGCATACGTTCAACATACATCGTTAAATCCAGTATGCCCCTTGGAAATATCTTAAATGTGTAAATACCAGTAATAAAAGACATAAAGTCAGTTAAGAAATTGTAAATAATCCCAAAAATTATGGCAAAGACGAAAACTCTAAAGTCTCGGGCCTCTGTGCCTTCAGAAACTATTACTAGTGTTAATGCTGAGGCGCTTTGTGCCGGAAAAACTAGCTTCTCTTCAGCAACATAGATTTGATAGCAGATTAAGCCTAAACAAAGATCGATACACATGTAGAGAAGCAGAGATAGTAGCATTATAGTTATAGGCTTAATCCAAGCTTCATGCAGAAAAGGAGAGAAGGGTCTTGTCGTATAAATTATAGAAAGAGCTTCTTTCGATGGGCTAGCCCACTCAGGGATAATAACCCCTGGTAAGAGACTCTCTAAAAGCGGATGTGTAGCAAAATATGAGCTTTTTAGGAGGGAGACAAATTGCCAAGCGTAGCCAATAGCTAAGCTCTCAAATGTCAATATTATAAAACTTTCCTGTCTTGACAATGTTTTTCCGAGAACCCTGCATAAACCGGACCATAGCAATATTATCAGCCACGAAGATACCGGAAGACCAGACCCACCTACAAGATAGGCATATATTATTGCTGGTTGTATAACTATTACGCCAACAAGAACCGCCAATAAAGAGCGCCATGTAAGCCCCCGCGCATATTCTCTCTCTAACTCTAGACCAGATGTATTAAGTGACGACATTTTACGTCACCCTAGCCATCTTTATGTATTTTTCCTTCTCTTTTTGGGAGAAACTTCTCCATATAAGCAGCTGTAATCTAATTTCGCTGGCAAACGTTTTTGTCGACTCAATCCAGAGCTCTGGAGGCCCACTTAACCTGCTGCAATGCAGGTTAAGATTGTAAAATTTTCCAGAAGGTATCGCTATAATACGTGTTATCTGATATATTCCTGCATCATATGGCGCCATCCATATTTTTGCGGCAATACAATTCGTTATGTCACTTCCCTCAACCTTCTCAAACCAAACATCTAGCGTGGTGAAGACGCCAGCTGGTTCTCTTAATCTGAGCTCAAGGAATTCCTTAAGAAAGTTCAAGATCCCGGGTAGCTCCTCTTTTGTTGTGATGAAGGGGAGAGGAATCGCCCATTGCTCATACTCTAAGGGCTTTGTGCTCACCCGCCATCTCCTTGTAATTGAAGGAACTGAGAGCTTAGACGATTTATATGATGGATATATTGTGGATAATAAAGTTACAGCCATACAAATGCCTACAGAGACAAGAACTATAAGGGATGTATAATTAGGACATATTCCTTGAGGTATAGCATTCGCTGATATCAGCAATCTCAAAGATGCAACTCCAATAATATAACCAGCTATAGAGCCTAGAACCGCGTAAACCACAGACTCAGAAAGAAACAGGAAAGATATGTGGAGAGGAGATAGACCTATTGTGGTTAATATATTTATTTCTCTTGTTCTTTCATATATTGCTCCAAGCATCATATTTAGGACTGAGAGAGCTACTATTGTTATAACTAGTACTAAGTAGTCTATTCCAAAGAACATTTGCCATACAACTGGTCTAATAACAGTTATAATTTCATTTGAACCTTTCTTTAAGCTGAAATAGATATCTAAGTTGACTGCAAGTGATAAGTCTTGAGATAAACTTTCTATTGTATTGGGATCTTTAAAGGAAACACTCAAAGCCCATGGTCCTCCCCCAAGATTTCTTAAGATCCATTCGTAGGGAATTATTAATACTTCTTTAGATGATAGACGAGGTAAAACGGTTTCCTCTACTATTTCTCCTCCTCCAAGCGCTAAGTTTGGTGGCAATAATGCCACCTGATTTAAATCTAAAATCTTATCAAAGATATCGCCATCAATTAATCCAACTATAGTGAAGGTATATCCGAGCAATTTTATTTTTGAACCTACTTTAACTGTTTGATTAGAGTCTTTTGATAATTTTTCAGCCATACTTCTATCTACTATCAGCGCATTATAGTCGGTTGGTAAGAACCATATACCATCATATAGAGTGTATGATATCTCCGGGATTAGGTTTATTATGCTTGAGTCTACAGCCAATATTGCTCGGAAAGTTGTGTTGTAGTATGGAGCAAGTCTCATTTCAAGTCTGGGAGGATATATATATGTTCTAGCAGCAACTAATCCTCCTTTCTTCTCCGAATAGTCTTTAAGGAGAGTATAAAGGTTTTCGGGGATTGCCGATACATTGTACCTTTTCATGAGGAGGCCCTCATAGTATGAAAGACCCACAATATTATTTCGAAAAGGTACCACCACTGGTGATAATGAAGTTAAGGCCACTAATGAAGATACAAATATAATCAGCGAAATTAGAAGTAAAGTAGCTCGAAAAGCTCTTTTCCGCATATATTCTATGCCCATAGAAAGAGCTGTCGCTGCAAAGCTTGTACGGCTAATGTCTACTCTATGGACTCCTAAGCTTTGCCTTTGTATCTCCTTTGTGTATCGAAAAGCATCTTCCGTTAGAATTGCTAGGGTAAGGCATAATATCATCATGATGGCAAAAGCTGATAGTATTATTAGAGCATTTGAAGCTATTTGAAAGCCCGGATGAATAATATATAATAGTAGCCAGAAGATAAGAAAGAGTGTTAATATACTGAATATACGTTTCAAACCCGGATACTGGGGCTTAAACACGTAAGATAAAATTGTCGAAAAGAGAATTAACATTGGACTGAAAAATGCTATAGTTCTTACAACATCTACTCTTAGATCCATCAGGGCGGTGTAAGCCTTATTCAAAAGCGACCAGGCCAATAAACTATGGATGTAAGAGCTAGCGTAATCTTTTCTTAACAAATCTCCTTTAGCCCTTTCAAAGTACTCTAATGCTTTTGAGAAAAATGTTTCAAATCTTAGACTCAATATTCTGTTTCCTATCATTTCCTCTCCTCGTCCAATAATGGTGAAGTACAGGTCTTTACATATTTCCAGCGGCAAATTTCTTAAGATAAGCATCTGTCCTGTGGATAGATGATATCCCTCTCCACTTGGATTATTTTCAGTAGCATTAATTAGAAAGCCTAAGGGCCATTGAGATTTTACCGCACCATGAATTATTATTTCGAACCGTTCTTTTGGGGATACAAAGATTATAAAATCGCTTCCCCACGACACAATATTGTACCATAAAGGTTCATAATGGTTCATGAAATTATTGATAGTTATAGCGGTTACATTCCCCAGTTGCTGTGGGTTAACTAGATTAAGGAGAACAATACTTCCGCATTCAAACAACGGAATAAACTTCTTAACATAAGGAGAAATTACTGGGACGATCTTTGAAGAATTAGTAAGAGCAAGAGCTGAGCGCCGCCCAAATATACCCATATCAGTCGTGTATTTAACCTCACCAGTTCCTTGTTCAACAACATAACCTTCTATAGTATATATTCTCCACGGTTTAACACCATATATTAAGACTCTACCCGTTTTATCCGGTTTAATTATTACATTTAAACCTTCACCAAATATATGCAGTAATAAATTCGGATCATAGAAAGGTTGGAACCAATCTATAGATGGATCATAGAGCGCGGCTTGGATCTCTAATGTAGCATAGCCCCAATCACCATTAAATGAGAACCTTTGCGGCGACACAATTGATGGAAGGCTCTCATCATTCACAATACTGTAGGCTAAGAAGTATATTGCCTCAGCTTGAGTTCTCAAATTACTAAGTTCCAGGCGATTAAATATGTCAAGCGGAGTCTTGAGATAAGGTCTCAACGTATTAGTTGTATGAATTGTAAGCCCCCCTCCATAAAGCGCCATGGTAGCCAAGTCTGCCTCAGACATAAATTGGATTTCAATGGGCGGTGGATGGAAGTTGGGGTGAGCAAAATATATGCCATCTATTAAATTATATTTTTTTCCAGTAACTCTTTCTAATGTCGGCAAGTAATCCCTAAATATCCTTTCCACAAGGGGTCTATATGCGGCTTGAAGAGATGTAGCAAACGTGTATGAAAAGCCTACATTGTGATAGACTATTAGATTATCAGTGTCAGAGCTTAAATCTAAATGGATAAAGTATTTTATGCGGCTTATTTCTCCGCTTTGGAAGAGCTCCTCTAAGAAGATTCTACCGCCCAGCATGCCTTGCCAATGACCAGCAAAAGCCACAAAATATGTGGTTCTAAGAGACTTATTCTTAGAGAAAAAGTCTGCAAGCTCAAGCAAAACAGATATACCCATGGATTCTGATGCTCCAGGGGATATTGAAGGAACGCAAGAAAATGAATCGTAATAAGCGGAGAAAATTATATATTCGTCTTTCAGCGATCCCTCCACGCAGGCTATTATATTCGCAACAGTTTTCTCTTCCCAACGCATATTTGACTTTACTTTGACGGTGAGAGAACCCTTCTTTTTAAGGATGTCTAAAATAGTTAAGCCATCCTCTCGTTTTATATACATTCTAGGGAAGTTTATAGGTATGTTAGTAAATTTCTGTTCGGCATCATATCTGGTGGTATCTTCCGGCTCAATAAAAATAACGCCTTTTGCCCCTAAGAGAGCAGCATTTTTCCAAAACCACCGACTATTAAAGTCCATTAAAACTATTTTCCCTTCGATATCCATCAAGTTGAAATTAGAGAGGAGACCTTCGCCAACATATACTACATCTCCCGTAAAATCTATAGGAGCAATATTTACTGAATTAGGCCACACACTATAAGCCTTTATTGTCAAACCATAATCCTTATCTAAAATTTCTATCATACCACCATAATCTATGGGAACTGTTACATTGAAAAACTGCAGCCTACATGATAAGCCGCTCTCTTCAAACCTTTGGATAATATAAGACGAGGCTTCATAAAATCCTAAATACCCAGAAACTCTTGAGGGTAAACTAGAGAAAAACCTTATGTGCTCAATTAGACGCGTCTCATTTACTTGACTTATAAGACCACTATAATTTGCTTCATTAATGCTTAAAAAACTAGTATTCATGGAAACAAATGTAGCATATGATTGAAAAGTCAAGGTAAATAATGTGGAAATTATAATTAATATTACTTTTACTATTTTAAGGCCGGAGCGGCCTCTAGAATGCATTAAAGATTTCCTCCATATATTTAAAAGAAAGAAGATCAAAAATTTAAAATTTTCTTGATTAGCTAACTAATATAATAATGAGGAGAAAGTTCTCGAAGCGAGCATGATTTGCTTAACCCAAAACATAACGCTCTCTTAGAGTGGACAAACTTTAATAAATTGGAGAATGTTAAAGGTTGAAGTATTCGTTGATAGGTTTTTGATATCCTTCAATCCTTCCTTCTAAAACATCTCTATAGTTTACTGGTTGACCTAAGTATGCAGGTTCATATATTGCCTCGCACAGGGCCTTGGCTTTAAGCCCCTCTTCACCATCGACCTCAGGTTTCCTTCTCTTTTCAATAGCCTCTAAGAAGTCGTAGCATTCAATGAAGACGCCATTGGTGATGCCGTATGGAAAGAGTCTATTCTTCTTTTCATTATCCAAAGAGTTTAAATATTCTTTCTCAAGTGCTCTCATAGGATAAATAATTTTCTTAGATCCATCTTGGATTATTATCTCAGCATTATCGAAAGGTCCGTGAAAAACATCACCATGATCTAATAAGCATCCCTTACTACCATAGTGCACGACGTTTGTGTAGCTATATCCTGGAACTGCTATAGTCCAGCTCCAAGTGCATATCAGACCGCTTCTAAAAGATATTACAGCTATCCAGCTATCTTCCCGCTCATCGTGAACTATTCTATCTCCCTTCTTATGCGGCCATCTTTCAAATTGTGTGACCTTTGCATAAATTGTTTCGGGGTCGCCGTAAATATATCTTAGCATATCGGCAAAATGCGCTCCGCTATCCATAACCATCCCGCCTCCGCTAAGCATCTTCTCAATCCTCCAATGCCAAATCCTCTCCTCCATGGGGTCTTGCCAGCTAGCGTGCTGAGCGAAGAAAAGTCTAGGCTCACCTAGCATTTTCAGCTCATTTATGATCCAGTATGCGGTTCTCTGACTTAAGCCCCGCCTGATATTCTCAGCTACCGCTACAATTTTATTATTCCTTTTAGCAGCCTCTATTATAGCCTTGCTGGCCTTTATGGTTACTCCGAAAGGTTTCTCAACCGTGACATTGACTCCAGCATTTAAGCATGCTATAGCAGCTCTGTGATGCTCTGAGTGGGGCGTGCAAATATCTACAGCATCGAGATTCTCCTTAGGGAGCATATCTTCTAAGCTGCTGTATACCCTGGGCTTAAAAGTTTGACTTTGAGCTGCAATATTAGCAAACTTTTCAGCCGAAGATAATATGGTGTCGCACATGGCTACAAACTCAAATTTTTCAGGTTCTTTTTGCTTAATAGTGATGTAAGCCCTTAGGTGGGCTTCAGCCATACCTCCACATCCAACAATAGCAAGCCTCAGAACCATATGACGACACCAATGACAAAATCCTTAGAATTCTTATATAGTTTTTCGCAATTTACTTTAAAAATGGAGATATTTGTTCTAGGAAGGAAAAGTCAAATATGGGTAAAGGGAGAAGCAGCGTAATAGAAGTAAACCCTGTTACAAGAATTGAAGGTCATGCAAAAGTAACTATACACCTAAATAATGATGGGTCTGTTAGAGAAGCTAGGTTTCATGCAACAGACTTTCGTGGCTTTGAAAAGTTTTGTGAGGGGCGTCCGTTTTACGAAATGCCAAGTATAATGTCCAGAATATGTGGGATATGCCCAGTTAGGGTTCTGGTGATTCTTAGCGCACATTGATGTCTTTTTGTTTTGTGTGTTGATTTTTCGAGACTCCTAATCGTCGTTGACTTTTCGGGGCTTAAGTTTTCATTCTCCAGGTTTTTGTCCTGTTGTTAGTAGGGTTGTTTTTCCGTAGTAGGTGGAGGTTGTTTTGATGTTTTTGAAGCCTGCTTTGGACATGAGTTTTTCGATGTATTCTTTTTTGTAGTGAATTATGTTTGTTTTTAGTTTCATGGGGAGGTTCATTAGGGCTACAGCCAAGTAGAATGGTGTTGAAGTTATTGCCTGGAGCGGTTTCTGTTTTATCAGAAGCTTGTAGTCGCTTACTCCTTTTGTGTAGGCGACTGTTTGCACGTATACGAGGCTCAACCTGCCGCCCTTCTTCAAAACTCTTTTTGCCTCTGAAATCAGCCTTTGCACGGAGTAGGGCGGTATGTAGCTGATGAAATTCCATCTAAGCTTTCATCTTTGAAGGGCAGTTTGTCCACAAACTTGAAAAGGTAGATTCTAACTGAACCCGTTATTTTCTGCCCTTTTAGTTTTGAGTAGGCTACTTTTAACGCTGAGAAGGAGTAGTCTAACCCATACACTACTGCTCCCTTTGATATGAGTAGCTGTATTAGGTTGCCTGTCCCACACCCCAAATCAAGGTATACACCATTCTCTTTGGGAGATAAGCTTTCAGCAACCCTCTCCATCATCTCTATATATGAGGGGAAAATGCGCATCCTATCATAGAAGAAGGGATATAACATCCACAGCCAATCATTTAAAACGTTTCTAAAGCGCATTAATTTCCTCCTCAAGCTGCTGAGAGGGCTCAAGGATTATGTTATGGGGTTTATGGTGAATGTTCGTGTATATGATGCGCCTTAATTTTTCCTCTTTAACCTTTTTCACCCTTATTAAACCGTAAATTGGCGGGTATGCGATGTATCTAATTTTTTGACATATCTCATCAAAATTGTCTCCTTTAATGTTTTCTGGCACGAGTATTACAAGCTCATCTTTTAATCGAGACTTAAAAATCGCATCGTCATAACTGCAGTGTGAGGCGAGAATTTCATTCAAAATTGGCAGGGACATGGGATACTCCCTTATTTTAACGTAGGAGCTTTCATGACTCCTTCTAATATCGTATGAGAGCAACGCATACGGCAGGTTTATTCTCCACCCTCTAAATTCGATAGTGCTATTGTAGCTTAATAGTTTTGTAACGTCTCCTGGAGCATAATCGATGAGGGTTGTTCCCTCAAACGGGGAAGTTATTCTTATTTCGCCTTTCCTTAAACGCTCAACCAACATATAGCCAGAAGAATATTGAACCCAAGTTCTTTTGTTTTTAGGTACAAGGCTTAGGTGGGAGGAAAAATCTCCCTTAATCAGATCTTCGCCTTCAACCCAGTTCACCTTGCATTTTTGAAGGAAGGCGTCAAGCTTCCCAATGGTGTCAATCCTTCTAACTTCGTGAAGATCAATAGAGTTCTCCCTCAACTTCTCCCTATAGAAGGGGATAGAAAGCAAAGCCCTCCTACCTTTTTAGCAATCAAATCCCTACGACGCTTAACAAACCAAGAAGAAACCCTTCCCCCAAGCCCTCCAAGCCACAAACAAACATCACCACTCATTAAACATTTTAACATGGTATTGAAAAGTTTATTAAACTTTGCAAAATAATAATTCATCTTTCTTCGTATATCAAGTCCTAAAAGAGGAGTTATCTTCCACGAATTAAGGGCGTACAGCTTCCCCCTTTAAGAGCGCTGGCGCCTATCTAAAGAGAGAAAACTCATATCGCCTTAAAAATAGTTCTCACAGTTCATAATAAAGCGATTTTTCATATGGCTGCCATTTTTAAATTTTTGGTGCACCTAGTTTTTGGTGTTATGGGTGTCTGGTGAAGAGTTTGTGTTGGTTAGGAGGCGTGATCTTGAGAGGTTGCTTGAGGAGATAAAGTCGATTAAGTCTGCTGTTGAGGAGGAGATCCGCCTTTACCGTTCAGGAATGAGTAAACGATCTGCTCGAGCTTCTCGAGGCGGATGAGTATTTCCTCGAGTCCTTTCACTCTCTCCTCCTCAACCTTAAGCGCTAGACTTTTATCCAGTATGTAGCCGCAGAAATCACATCTGGTATTGTTCGGCGGGTTCATGCTTCCACATCTTGGGCATTGTGTTGGCTTCAGTATTCTATCAGTCCGCTTAGCTTCTTTAAGTCCATGGATCTCTAGAACCGTTTCTTCCAGGTCTCTTGCTGAGAAGTGCACGTAGCGCCTAGCCATCTTAGAGCCGTGAACCGCATCGCTGAAAACAGTCCGCATAATTATCGTTTTTTGCAGGAGCACTCATTTATGCCTTTATAACATGTAGAGTTAACTATTTGAAGGCCGCTGCTAGACCCCCTCCTCTGCCTTAACCTGGGTGGCTCAACTATTGTCTTTCAATTCTCTCTATGAAGCTCATGGATCCCTATGCTTAAGACTATAACACGTCACTTCAGCAATTATCGAGTTTTCTTCGCGTTTAAGTTCTTGATAAAATTCACCCCAATTGCTCCACGCTTTACTTCTAAAGACCCTCGTTAAGGGCGGTATTGCGGAAGGCGATAATTTGCATATACCTTCTATATCCTTCCATCTCCCATAATAATCATCGTAATGGGGAAATTTTTCGATTTCCTTTAAAACTGTCATGAAGGGATCACCGAACTTTTCAACTATCGATCTTGCCACAAACTCCGCTAACGGCTCGTTTACTTCTCTACATTTCCACCAATCGAGTTCCACAGTACGCCCCGCGCATCCTTCTGAAGCCTCAATTATAGCTGTATGTAGGTACGCATGTGCATGCTCGTGAAGCCTCACGAGCTCCCTAACTATTAAGGTCAAGTAGTTGCTTACATGACCTTCCGGCACTCTTAGCTTCTCTACAAGCTCTCTAATAGCTGATAACTTCTTCACCACCCCCCGTATCTCAACCTCACATATGAAAACTAATTCTAATTCACGATTGTAATATCCAAGGACGTCCCAAATGCCTTCACCCCTACAAGGCTCTAAACAGATCTTCTCCAGCTTCGGAACGTACTTTGAGACTGGAATTTCACAAAGCTTTGAAACCAGCATAGCGATCCCAAAAATAATATATGTGGGTGTTGCTTATTTTTGTCGAACTTTTAAAATAGCTATAGTACTGGTGCTAATTTGATTTCGGATCCTTCTTCATCTGTATGCAGTTCGATACTTGGTAGTGGTGCTTTCGGCTTTACTCCTTGTAGGAATATTGCGCCGCATCTCTCTAATAATTGGGTGTACGTCGGCTGGGGAGCTTAGGTGGCTGGCGCACTCAGGTTTAATAATATTCAGCCTTATGTCCCCGAAGTTTCTTATCCTTTAGGGCTAAAGTGTTTTTCCTCAAACAATCTCTCACAGATATAAATGGCTTAAATCACTTTAGACTTCGTGGCGAAATACCTTTTCATGCCATGTTAAATAAGTGCTCTCTGATCGCCTTTTCAATCCCTTTACTCAGCTTCCTAGTCGACCCGGCTTTCTTCACGACGAAGAGCATTCACTTTTTCTCTTATTCTCTTATGCTAGTAGGATTGGTTTGGTGAGGGGCATTTTTAAGATGGTAGAGACCTCAGTAAACGACCTTGAGTGGCGCAGCCACGCGGTCTGATCCCATTTAGCGGCATAAAATATGACGTGTTTTGTTATACCCCTGCATTTCACATTGACGTGCTCAACCGCTTCGAGAATTCTGCGCTCCACATTATCCATAGCACCTATAGCTACTAATAGGATCGCTTTGCATGGGCCTGGATACCCAATGGGTGGTATGACATTAATTTCAGACCCACCTATGGCCACTCTTTCTCCTATAATCCTATTTCGGAATAACCT
>JAWCEH010000034.1:0-19187 GCA_038859955.1 Bathyarchaeia archaeon
ATCAACGGCAATAGCCCTAATATTCGTTGTACCAGAGTCGAAAACTAAAACATAGCTCTTATCAGACGGGGGCAAAACACTGCCCGAATACCACATATCTGAGTTCTAAACCAGAATACGATTTCCTCGGAATTAAAGCCTAATAAATATTTATTTAGTGAGGGAAAGAGCAAGATGAATGACTAAACGTACGTTGGGATCCGTCCAACTAGATGTTTATTTCCAGTTTTATTGGCTGTAGCATTCTCTCTAAGCGGGCTTTGCTGTCACCATATTTTGGCTGCTGGATTTGGGTGCATTCTTGTAAGGTTTTCTCTCCATTTGCGAGTTTTACGGCGAATGGGAAGCATCCTTGCTCTCCACATTCCTTACAGTTCGTTTTCGGCAGATGCTTATATATTTCAAGCGGATTGAGCCTCTGCCTAGATTCTAGAAGATGGGGATCTGGCGAACCATTCTTCACATAATATTCTAGAGCCTTCTCAATAATGACCCTTAACCTCTCCAAGAGCCTTACGGCCATCTCCTCCCTCAGAACACAGCCAAGCTTGATCTCCCCAGATGGGTAAACGGTTGCAAGCTTGCCCTCAACGGTGAATGTCACTGAATTAAATGCCTTAGCGTACTGTGCGCGTGGAATAGCCAAGTAAAGGATCGGAATAATCTCACCAAGCGACCTATCAGCCCGGGCAGTTATCTGAATCTTTCTAGGTTCGAGAAGACAATGGGTCCTTTCCGTGATCACAATATTGATTTTTCCGCTCATGCCAAGCCACCCCGTTAAACAATCTCTTCAAAGATCACTCTAGTGAGTCTACTCATCAAATCAGGAGTAACTGCATCAAGTATATGCAATATATTGGGGTCACTAATCAAATAAAATCTTCTATTTTTGTGTTTTCGACACTTTATGAGACCACATCTCCTTAAGATTGCTAAATGTCTGGAGACCACTGGTTGAGATATATTCAGATGGGAAACTATTTCGCAAACACATTTTTCCCCATCACGTAAATAATCAAAGATTTCAAGTCTCACAGGATCTGCTAGGGCTTTAAATATACTGGCCTTATACTTATTCTTCAAATCTTCCACAAATAATAATAGTAATATATAACAATATTTAAATATAACTATATTCTTTTCTTTTTAATCAGGGAGGTAGAAGATATATGAGTGAAAGAAAGATGCCAAGATTTATAATGTGTATATGTACTGGTGAATGTCCTGGTTTTGCCAAGCTCGATTTGTGGAAGCTCATAAATTATGTTAGAAACGAATTGGAAGTTGAATATGCTATTGTCCATCCGCAGCTATGTGTTGATGACGGCGATAGATTCTGGAGAGACTATTTAAAGGAGAACAATAAAGACGTTATATACATTGTTGGTGGATGCGACCCGAAGATGCAGAAGAAGCTTTTCAGCGGTGTCTTTAAGGAGAAGGGTCTTGATGTAGATAAACAGCTAGTGTCGCTGGATCTGAGAAACATAAGCACTGAGGAAGCAATGAAGAAGGTTGCGGAGGCGGTTAACAAAGTTCTAGGAAAATAATGCGGGCTTAACAACTTTTATAACATTTTTGGAGGAATATTTGTGAGCGATACATATATGGGGATCCCTAGAAGGGAGATTCCATGGTTTCCAAGAATAAACTATGAGAAATGCACCGGCTGCCTAACATGCGTTAAAATAGACTCAGCAAACGGTCATGATGTATACGCTGTTGATGGGAACTCGCATAGACCAGTTGTTAAGAACCCATATAATTGCGTTGTCGGCTGCGAGACATGTGCGAAAATGTGCCCAAATGAAGCCATAAATTTCCCATCAAGAGAAGAACTGAGGAGAATTCTCAAAGAGCTGAGGCAGAAATATCAGGGATAAATGTCGAATGCTTCTTTGAATAAAAATTTTAGATTTCATCCTTATTATTTTTAGAAAATACCTCTACTAGTGGTTGTAGGTGAATGGTTTTGAAGAGGGAAGCTGTTTGGTTTCCCACGATTTTTCCGGATAGGTGTGATGGATGCGCTGGTTTTAATGCGCCTAAATGTGTTGAGTTCTGCCCCCACGATGTTTTTGGAATAATTAATGGTAAAGCGGTTGTTGTTAACCCCCAGAACTGTGTTTATGGCTGCATAGCCTGTGAGCATGTATGCCCGAGGAAAGCCATAGCTTTTCCGCAGCGAATAACCGCTAGACAAATATCTCAGAGGGATAAGGGGCTTCTGAAGAAGGTTAAGTGTAGAGGATGTGGAAAAATATTCTGGACAAACGAGGACATAGACCTATGCCTCGACTGCAAGAAAGGGGGTTATCTTAAGGATATGGGAGAAACTGTCTAAGAAGAAGATTATGGTAAAAGATTTTTCTTTTATGATGAAAGTTATGGTGTAAAGTCTCTGAGATGTCAGTTAGCTCGATCCAATGGGGCTTAAGATAAGATCGCTGAGCTAATCTCTTTGTAAGGTTTTCTTACGCGTTTTCATAGCTGCAAGTACTAACTCGGCACAACAATCAAGTTACATCTGATAGCATACTTCTCCGCATTACTCAAAGCCCGCGCCTCAGCGCCTATTGATAGTGTCGCTAACCGCTTCTTTCTATAGTAGCTAACATAATTTGCCGAAAGCTAAAAATATTTCTTCTTGATTTTCACTTAAAGGGAAGTTTAATTTGAGTGGTAGGGTTGTAAGGGTTGATTCTTGGGAGGATTTTAAGCATCTGGTTAAGAAGTATAATGCTAAGGAATTAGCCTATAGGATTGAGATGGGTATTCCGGCGAGACACTTAACCGGCTTGAGGCTGATTCTACCAGTTCCCGGTGAGCAGTATGTCTTCGTAGACACAGCTAGCGGAGATAGACTGAAAAGGACCGGGATAAAGTTGAGGGTTGACGATCTTGGCAACGCATATATCAGCGATGAAGATGTAATAAACTTTGTTAGGTCGGAGCTGGGCAGAGATATAAAGATCTACTCCTACTTCACAATGTAGCCGAAAATTGATCCCAATTTAATATTAGTTAACATCATCGGAAATAAAAATAGGGGATTTGCGGGAGACATCTCCATCTGGCGATGAGTTCAAATCCCACCCCCGCACCAATACCTCTAGTTCTGGTGCGGTTTCCATACCTACAATTTTAAAGTCTACGTGTTTCTGTGCTTCTGGGATCGCTGAATTGTATGACTATGAGCAGAGGCTAAAAAATGCTAAGAGGAGGGGTTGCGAATGTTTGCAACAACCAGAAGCAAACATTTGCAACAACCGTCCCAGAATCTGCAATATAATCATACGTAACCGAACAAGTCATCGACAAGAAACGGGTAATAACAAAACAAAACCAACCCTCTGAGAAAAATTCCGGAGCATCGTGTGGAAAATGGAGTTGGAATTAATGGAACAATTATGATTAGGAGACTCTTAAATAGTCAATTTCAGACCGATGGTGGGATGGTGGATACATGGTTTAAATGTTTTAGAGCGCTAATCTTGGATGACACCTTTGATGGAGCATTAGGCTTCTCAGCAACGTCTAAAGGCCCTGGAATCGGATTCATAATCGCCACCATATGCGCAATCAGCCTAATTGCCTATGGGGTAATCACTATTCTGATAGCCCACCCCGCTGATTCACACTATTTATGAATTCTTCAATCCTCTCATTAAAATCATCCGTGTTCCAAGATGAAATATAATCAGCGTTGAGAAGCGTTGCTCCAGCATAATGCAATAAGTCACCAACCTTCAAAGATATCTCTCTTAAATATTCATTGACAAGCAACAGTAAATGATACCGTCTCAAAACCAAAAGTTCTCAGTTCATCCATAAAATTCCTAGTTTGACTATGAAACAAATCAAGCGGGTTAGCTAACGATATTAATACCGAAAGCTCTAAGTAAACCCTAACCATGAATCGGGCACACTCGTTACTTCTCTCATATCTTACTTTTTATGCTTTAAGATTGATAAAATAGATAAAGAAAGAAGGGGGTTTGCGGGAGAAGTAGCCAGCCGTCCTTGGGTTCAAATCCCTCCCCGCCACTTTTACTGATCCCTTGACTTTAGTTGAGTTTGATTTATGTCTTAAGAGAGAGAAGGGTAATAGGGATAGCAGTATTGAACAGAACTCTTAAAAGTTCATTCGCATTAAAATATCGTGCTGGGTTGGTCATTATTTAAATAATGCTCTCTTTTTATTGGATAGAGAATCCGTTTTAAACGCAAAAATGATGATGAGAGCGAGAATGATTATTGTAAGAAAATAGTATGGGAAGACGGAACTAGCAATATTTGCTTCAACAAATAGTATTGTGTTTGCTGCATTTGTGGATGCGTGATATAGCGATGCGGTAAGTAGGCTTCCCTCGGTGGAGTTATAAAGCCACGTATAAGAGATTGAGTAAAAAACCGTGGAAATGGCGAACCAGAGAAAATTATTATAGTTCACCGCCATGACGCTTTCTTTGACCGCAAAATGTGGCCAGTGCCACAATGCCCAAAATACTCCAACAATTAGGCTTGAAATAAGAGCATTGTGTTTCTTTTGCAGCGCTGGTAAAGCATAGCCTCTCCATCCTATTTCTTCCCACATATTTATCAAGAAACTCGTAATTAGTATTGGTGGAAACTCAGCCAACCTTATCGAGTTTATAGTATATATTCCTCCGGCTACTGACCACAAAAGGACTGCGCAGACTGCAAGAGCTAAAGGAACAAGAACAGCCGCCAAAAACCACCACTTTGAAAAGCCCTTACGACCGAACTGACCGAACAAATATCCCGCTGCTCCCCTCCCAAATTCAAGCTTCGCCACAATAAGCGCGGCGATCGTTGGAGAGACTCCACCAACAATCACAAAAACAAAAACAGGCTCAGAAGGAAACATGCCATACGAAGCCAAAACCCACGGAGCATAAGCTAAACCGCCAATTAAAAGAACCAAGCTGAAATAATAAACAATGAACTTATCCAAAATGGCTAACACACTCTAGTTTCGGTTTTAGAAAAACTATTTTTTTCTCTCGGGCCATTCTTTTTGCTCCAAATACTACTAAGATAATTATGGCAACGGCTATCATTAAAATTAAGTAATATAGCGGTCCAGTTTGCGTTTCAAAGACTGGGAACACGACGTATGTTGACAGGTTCACCATGGTGTGGAATAGTAGAGCGGCAAAGACGCTGCCGCCAGTGTTGTTGTAAATCCAGGTGAAAAGTATCGACATGAAAGTCATGGTAACAATGGAACCTAGAAGCATGCCAATTGCAGCTTCGTATTGAGGACCTGGAGGTTGAGCCATAAAGTTTAAAGGCAGATGCCAAATAGCCCAGATTATTCCAAGCACTATGCTGGAGACAAGAGCCGTGTGACGCATTTGAAGCCGAGGAAGAGCATAACCTCTCCAGCCAAACTCTTCCTCAAATGGTCCTTCGAGGAAAAATATGTAGACAAAATTCCACAGAACCAGCCAAGGCTGAGATAACGCTGTCAATTCAGGAATTGTCCTTTCGCTCAACCATGCCAAAAGGAGGGAAAAACCAGCAATAATGGGCATCAACAAGAAAATCGGAACATACCATGTCTTTCCAATCCTAGGATCAAAACCCTTTTTGAATAATTCTTTAACACCTAATTTTCCCTCATTCCTAAATGTAAGCAAAAACGCCGCTACGAATGGACCAAAGGGCGCTACAAAAAGGTTTAAACCCCACATTTGCAAAAACCAGAAGAACCAGGACCAAGCAAAGGCAATCAGAAAGAACAGCAGCAAATTGCTACTTTCAGACCCAACTTGTCCCAATATAAATTAACCTCCACACCATTTCAGTCTTTTCTCCAGCAATATCTCTCATTGAAAATGTGTCGCCATACTTTTTCGTCAATTTTTGCACGAGAACAGCATTTTCAATTCTCGTATTCTTCAAAGCGCTCCTATCCTTGACTGAATACTAAATTTGGCAGAATGATGAGAAAGGAAGGCGTTAATTCTCAAACACTCAAACCAAATCCTAATAGAATTTCATCATACATATCTATTTAAATTTTCCGTAAATCATCAAATCATAACGATTTTGACTTTTACTAGTTAAAATTGTGTTCATTCGATCGCTGATAAACGAAAATAAGAACAGCCCGTTAGAAATAGAAAAAGAAAGGAGGGTTTTGCCGGGAGATATCTCCAGCCGTTCTTAGTTTCAAATCCCTCCCCGTCCGCTCCAGATTAAACAGATTACAGGACTCTTCAGCGTTTCTAGCGGCTTTCGAGAGAGCTCGTCGGCTTTAAATGCAGAATCATAGGAGTTCTGATGGCTCTTTTCTTTTTACGTCAATCTTATCAAAATGCCTGTCGTAGCTGACTATGGCTTCCACCCCTAACTTCTTAGCTAGATAATATTGGATTGCATCATCGAAATCGAGTTTTACTTTATCCATAAGCATTGACACAGCCATCTCCTCCTCTATGCTGGTATCATATATCGTGAGCCCCAATGAACTTTCAATATTCCTCAGAAAAGTGAGAATCAACGTTGAATCATTAAGCAAAGCTTCGATAGCATGTACTGTGAACTTTGAGACTGCGGCTTCAATCTCCCCAGCGGAGACTTTTTGAAGGAATCGTTCACATTCGTCAGCCTTCTCTTGACCGAGGAAAAGTTCGAGGAAGATGTTTGTATCCACTAAAAGCATTTAATCCATCCCCCTCCAAACTTTATGTTGCAACTCTACTGAGGACAACTCTGATTTAATGCACCCCCTCAGAATCTTCCAGTCAACTTCACCGGAAGCTACGAAACGCTTCATTAAATCTTCAAACGCAGCCTTTAATGCACCCTTCTTATAACCATAAATCTCCATAGCCCTCTTTCTAAACTTCTTAGCTAAAGCTTCCGGAATTTCAGCTTTAATTATTTCTACCATAAGTTCTTATTTTCCATATGGAACTTATAAATTTTCATTACAAGTTTCACGGACGCTTCTCCATTGAGAAGAGTTGTGGAATAAATCTGCCTGGCCAAGTCTAGTAGGGTTTGCGGGTATCCCAGCAAGCCTTCCAGGCCTAATAATAACGCCCTTAACAGTTGAAGATATAACCCAAGCTGCAAAACTGATGGGAGAATATAATCTAGACCATGAGGATGCTATACATTTGGCTACTGCATTAAGAAATAGGGCGAAAGAAATAATATCCAACGACGAAGCCTTCGATAAAGCACCTCAAAAAAGAAAATTCAGTTAAAAGTAGTGAAAAAGCCAAAGTGAATTAGAACCCAAACTTAACCTAATTCCACTAGGTTTAAGAAACGAATCTTCATCACTTTTGGAGTTGTACACTAGATGTATTTACCGGAAACCGAAAAATTTCTGGTTTAGGTGTTTGGCTCTCATATCTAAAATACCGCAAAACTCACAATCACAAGTGCAGATAATCCAGAAATATTGAAAGATTGAAAAGAAAAAAGGAAAATGGGAGTCAACAGAACCGGGTGAGAAAACTAAATATTTCCTTTCAAAACCATCAATCTTAAGGGAATACGTCTAACAGTCCGTTTCTCAGCGTAAGTTTTGAGGAAAGACAAGGCTCTCCCATAAAATTTAACGATTTCACCAAAATAAACTAGGTTGAACTTTTATCGCATAGTTCGATTGCTTAACCCATGGATATTAGCTCCTAGCAGTATTGATATGAAGAGACATGCGGACATTATGGCTGATAGAGTTGTGATAAATAGCTTCGGGTGCAGTGAGTATATGTAGCCTACTGCGGCTGGCGTCGCTAGGTTTATCATGGATGATAGAGTGGATGTAACAGATAGAACTTTAGCTCTATACCTACTATCAACGAATTCCACCTCATTTGTTATAAAAGTTCTCGATATGGAGAAGCCTACAGCCGAGTATAAGCCTAGCAGTATACCTGCAGCTATAACCCCATAGATGTTGTTGGAGAGTAGGAGAATTACCGTAGCGATTAACCCTGATAGATATCCTGCGAATAAAGCTTTGATATACCCGCTCCTGGATGATATTCCAGGCACTAGGATCAATAGTAATGGGAGGGAGATGATAGATGAACAGAATGGTAATATAGAGGCCTCTCCCGTAGTTAATCCCACGCCTCTAATATCCACTAGATATAGGGGCGTATACAGGGTGGAAGCATAGTATGCTGAATTTAATATAGATAATAGCATTAAGGCTAGAAGAACCTGCTCGCATGTTAAGGCTTTGAGAACTTCACTGTAACCTTTAAAGCTTGATAGTGTTTTCTCCCTCATAAGTTTATATCCTATTTCTGTCTCTCTAAGATAGATCCATCTTACAATATACATAAAGCTTAGCGAAGCTATAGCTAGGATGAATAGAATCCTGCAACCTAGATCTACACCATTAACCATTATAATGTATCCTGCTATCGGGGTAGTCATCGAACCTACTGTATATGAAGTTGATACGTATGCGTAGATCCCCGATCTATACCTGGGCTCGGTATCTTCGACTAGCATGCACTCCCAGACAGGATATACGATCGGTGTAAACCCCTCAATGATGTATGCTATTAATGCATATATGATATCCCTAGTTAGAAGCCATATGATAAGCGCCGAAAGCCATGTTAAGCTATCAAGTATCATGAATACCTTCTTCCTGCCGAATTTATCTGCAAGATACCCGCCTAAAATAGGGAAGATCGCCGCTATAGCCGTGTATATGGATGAAAGAATCCCTATCTCTACTTCAGTCAGCCTCACAGCCTCCCTCAGAAATATAGACCTATAAAAGAAGATCCAACTCATAGGTATACTCCAGAACGGCTCTGTAGCCACGAGTACCCTTGCATTCCTACCCCATTTTTTAAATCCTACTGCAACACTATTCATGAAGCTCATGGAATCGCATCCTGAGTGTAGTAGAATATATAGACAATGAGATGCTAAAGATAAACATATACCTGACAGAAGAAGCAATAATAAATATAATATGGGTGGAGGTAATCGAGTATAGCCAATAGGTCCAAAGTTTCGTATGCCCAAAAAAGATTTTATGATCTGGCGTGTTTATAAGATGGAAGAGTCCATCTTATAGAGGTTGTTCGGCGAGAATGGATGGCGGATGATGGTTTTTCAGAATTTAGAGGAGTCAAGCGTTGGCGAAGTTTTAGGATGGGCTCTGCCGAGAGTTGAAGAAGTTTTAACTTTACCCGCTGAGGGCCTCCTTTCACGCTTAAAGACTTCGCTTAATGGGCTTTCCTCTGAGGAGGCAGAAAGGCGTCTTGAATTTTTTGGCTATAATGAGCTTGTTAAGAAAAAGAGGAGAGCTGTTATCGTTGATTTCCTCTTCCATTTCAAGAGTCCTTTGATAATAATTCTTCTTATCGCTGGGTTGATTTCTGGCTTTTTTGGAGAGGTTGCGAATACAGCTATTATATTTGTTATAGTGACGCTCAGCGTAGTTTTAGACTTTTATCAAGAATCCAAGGCTGAAAGGGCGGCTGAAATGCTGAAGCAGAGGGTAGCGACAACAGCTACAGTTCCTAGGAACGGAGTTAAAAGAGAAGTTAGGCTTGCGGAGATCGTTCCCGGAGATGTAATATATCTTTCAGCAGGTGACATTGTGCCTGCAGACGCACGAGTTATAAGCGCAAAAGATCTATTCGTTAACCAGTCTGCATTAACTGGCGAATCTTTTCCCGTTGAGAAGACTGGTTTACCGTTGAGATCTTATGACCCTTCGATAACGGAGTGGAGCAATTATCTTTTTATGGGCACTTCCGTCGTGAGTGGAACAGCAACCGCCGTTGTCGTGAAAACTGGCAGCCTTACAGAGTATGGAAAAATTGCGAAGAGACTTGTGGAGAGAGAAGTTGAGACGGAGTTCCAAAGAGGTATTCGAAATTTTGGTTACATGATAATGCAAGTAACCTTTTTACTGGTCATGTTTGTGTTTTTCATCAATGCCCTTTACATGCGAAGCGTGCTTGATTCACTTCTTTTCGCTGTGGCTTTGGCTGTAGGCTTAACGCCGGAGCTCCTGCCAATGATAATTTCAGTAAACCTCTCTAAAGGAGCAGTGCAGATGGCCAAAAAGGGCGTCATCGTGAAACGCTTAGCAGCCATACAAAATTTTGGAAGCATGGATGTTCTATGCACGGACAAAACGGGAACTTTGACGGAAAACCGGATAAAGCTCGTCCTACACGTGGATCTTAACGGCAACGAAAGCGATAAGGTTCTGCTTTACTCATACCTCAACAGCTACCACCAAACTGGACTTAAAAGCCCATTAGACGAGGCCATACTAAGATTCAGAGACGTGGACGTGAAGGATTATAGGAAGGTTGATGAAGTTCCTTTTGATTTTGTTCGTAAACGCCTCTCCATAGTTGTTGAGCATCAGAATCAACGATTTATGATCACTAAAGGTGCTCCTGAAGAGGTTGCTAAGGTCTGCTCTTTCTACGAGGTTGGAGAGATTATAGCCGACATAACGGATGAAGTGCGCAGAAAAATCGAGCAAAAATATGTGGAGCTAAGCGCTGAGGGCTATAGGGTTTTAGCTGTAGCATACAAGCGTTTAAGAGAGGACAGGCCTATTTACACGGCAGGCGACGAAAAAGAAATGGTGTTTTTGGGCTTCATAGCCTTCCTTGACCCGCCGAAAGAAACAGCGAGAGAAGCTTTAAGGCTTCTGAAAAATGCTAGCATAGAGTTGAAGATTCTCACAGGCGACAATGAGCTGGTAACAAGGAAGGTTTGTGAGTACTTAGACTTCGATATAAAAGGAATTGTCAACGGAAGCGAAATCGCCCAAATGCATGATGACGCCCTTGCAAGAGTCGTCGAAGAGGCCAATGTGTTCTGTAGAGTTACACCAGCCCAGAAAGACAGAATAATAAACGCATTAAAAAACAATGGGCATGTTGTGGGGTTCTTAGGCGATGGTATAAACGATGCGCCTTCGCTGAAAACGGCGGATGTTGGCATATCTGTGGACAACGCAGTTGACGTTGCGAAGGAATCAGCAGACATAATTCTTTTACAGAACGATTTAACGGTGCTTCACGACGGAGTTTTAGAGGGCAGGAAAACCTTCGGTAACACCATGAAGTATATCATGATGGGTGTGAGCTCAAACTTTGGAAACATGTTCAGCGTGGCTGGCGCATCGTTGTTTCTGCCTTTTCTGCCGATGCTACCCATACAGATACTGCTTAACAATATGCTTTACGACTTTTCCCAGTCAACAATACCTACAGACGAAGTTGACCAGGAATATATTGAGAAGCCTAAAAGGTGGGACATACACTTCATTAGAAGGTTCATGGTTTACCTTGGGCCTGTCAGCTCCTTATTCGACTTCCTAACATTCTTTATAATGCTTTTCATCTTTAACGCTTCTGAGCTACTATTCCAAACCGCCTGGTTCATTGAATCCCTATCTTCACAGACCCTTGTAATCTTTGCAGTTAGAACAAAGAAGACTCCTTTTTGGAAAAGCAAGCCTAGCCGACCCCTACTCCTCAGCAGTATAGCGATAATAACATTTGCACTGATAATTCCCTACACGCCATTGGGAGAAATTTTCAAATTCGTAAGGCCTCCAGCAACTTTCTATATAGCCTTAGCGGTTATCCTCGGCGCCTATATAACACTAGCTGAAATCGTCAAAAGCTGGTTTTACAGGAGGTATGGCTACCGTCTAGAACAAACCCTTATCCCACCCAAGAAGATTGGGATATACCTCACCAAGACTGCAAAGCTCATCCAAAATGTTATAGCCATCATATGTCTACGCCCAGAAGACGAAATAACAGTTGACTCCCTCCTAGAAGATTTGGAAAAAAGCATGGAATATCCACTCGATTACCACCAAATCGGCCACATAATTCGACACTTAAAACTCGCAGGACTCGTAAGCTTTGAGTGGCATCAAAGAACAATCAAACGGGAAAAACAATTAAAGGAATACGTGACAAAGCAGTTAATGACGAGCGAGCTATGGCCGAAAATAGTTCAAGATTGGCATAAAATTATCGGGATTATTAAAGAAAAATACGGGAAAGTAAACTCAGAATATCAAAAACTCTTACTTCATAAAATCTCTGAATAATCTCAAGAAATTAATGGTTCGTTCTCTTTCCCTAAATCTTCGGAGAGACTCCCCTGAACTACAAAATTAATCCATCATTCTTTGAGATGAGAGAGAAATTTTTTCACTTTCCTTCTTGCTATGTTCACTTTCTCTAACTTGACAGGGGCAGCCTTCCAATTATCACGCTATCTTTAATTAAAATCTATTTAATTTTTAAGGAGCAAGAGGAATGAATTCACATAGTCCAGTAGGAGTATAACCTTAGTTCCCTATTGCCAATTTCAGATCTGACGAAATTTATGACGTCTTCGTCACTGATATACATGTTCCCTAGTTCGTCAATTCTCAATTGTATTCCAGTCTTTCTTAACCTGTTTCCACTCGCGGTATCTATAAAGACATACTGCGCATCACTTGTTGGCAGAATTAATCTTAGGGCCGTTAAATGCCTAGCTGGAACACCCATCTCGATTCTATAAGCCATCTCTTTCACATTATATTTTTTAATCAACTGCTTAAACTCCTCCCAAGAATCAACCCTAATAACCCCGCCGCCCAAAGCAACCCCTCCAAATCTAAAGTTTAGGAAAGCCTACTTTTAAATTTCAGCATTAGAACACTATTATCAATCAACCTTTTACCGAACTAATTATTTTCTGCAATTAAAGCATAAGTCGGTCTCTTCATTCGTCCAGAAGATTTTCCCGCAATTTCTGCACTTAACTTTCTTTAATAGAAATTTATCCCTTTGTTCTCTTTGTCCCATGGTTATTCGCTTCGGGAAGGCTATGGCTTTCCTTGGACATATGGACTCACAAGCGACACAAGCATAGACGCAGTTATGCGGGTTAATGACAACAGCTTTACCGTCGAGTATCCCGTAAACGTTATGTGGGCAGAACTCAACGCATTTGGGTGCATCAAAACCAGCGCAGCCATCACATTTATCTGGGAAAATTGTTGGATACCAAATAGCTTTTCTCTCCAATTTTTCACCCCAACAAAATGATATAGTTAATTGTGCAGCTTGCTATAGTGATCCACTCAGTGACCCATATAGTAGCCCGAAGATTACGCTTTCGGCCCAAGCGATAATAATATAGTTGACTACGATTTTCCAACCAGAAATCTTTGATACCGCTAGAGCGTTTGCGAAGTCATAAGGCTGCCCCATAAGCCAGCTTAATAATGCACCTTTTGAGAGTATTACGCCCTCTCTAATCCATATGCCTCTCCCCAAAACTATTTCAACAAGCGTCGGTGTGTAGAGTGGTCCACCTAAAACTGAAGCCAAGAGAACACCATTCATGCCAGTTAAATATTCTCTTATTTCTTCTTCTGGGAGGAAAGCCTCCAGGTAGCTTACGGCCATTAATCCAACTATAAATATGGTAGAACTTGCCTCCCTAAATAACCGGCAAACTTCAGCGCGGCCATTAATTTCTCATCTAAGGGTGGTTTAACAACCTCCACCGCGGCACTTGGCAACACGCTGCCTGCTTGATATTTTCTTTCAATCTCTTTGCCCCAAGGCATCTTAGATATAACAATGCCGACGGTAAGAGCCACAATAATTGAAGCCATAACTCTTACTCCAGCAATCTCCCAAGAAATGAGCTCGCCAGTTAACAGGATCGCTAAAATGTTAGATGCTGGAGCCATTAAAAGGAATGTTAGAGCCGGACCTATGCAGGCACCAGTATACAGAACCCCTGCAAATAGCGGGACCATCGTACATGAGCAAACCGTTAAGAATGGTGCTATTCCAAGCGCTATTATGTATCCCATAATCCTGCTACTACTCATATACTTGGTTATAGCTTCCTTAGGCACAATTTCATAGATTAAACCGGCGGCTGAAAATGCAAAAAGTAGACAGATCCATGCGTGGCTAAAATAGTCGTACAAATATACTAGGGGTATGAGCCATACTGGATAGGCCTGTAGTTCAAGAGGTTTATAGGCTGGTGCAAGAGAATAAGCTTGTATGCGGCTGTAAATTAAGAGTACTATAATAACCGCTATAAAAGTTAAAATTACGCCCGCCCGAATTGCTCTTTTAGTTTTCTCCCTCATTTCATATGCCTCTACTTGATCTCCTCAAGAATCAGCTTCTCAATCTCATCCGGATTTGGAACGCGCCCAATTATCTTGACAGCGCCATTTATTGCTACTGATGGTGAGACCAAAACTCCATATTTCTGAACGACCTCTCTGGACATAATGTTAACAACAGATATGTTATCAATATATCAATATAGTAATATTTAAATATTGTTATAAACAATTTTTTAATGTGAACTTAATGAGAGAAAATCTAAACAAATTTAGAGCTAAAATTTTTAGGGCCCTCGCCGACCCCACCAGACTTGAGATTTTAGAGATTTTACGTGATGGTGAAAAATGCGTCTGCGAAATTATTCCGCTTTTAGGACAGCCGCAACCAATAGTTTCTAGAAATTTATCTATTTTGAGAAGAACTGGTCTCGTTAAAGTGAGGAAGCAGGGTAATAGGAGACTTTATTCTGTAACAAGCTCCTCTATATATCATTTAATTGACCCTATTACAATCGACTTAGTAAATGTACTTACAAAATACGCTTTGGAACATTTAGTTTAAAATATTTGTTGAAGTGAGAGTCTGTGCAAGTGGAAATTAGCATTGTTGAAAGAACTCCTTGTCTTCTTGAACCTAGGAAGATTCAGGTGACCGCTCAGGCTGATAGGCCGCTTGGCGAAGTTGTTCCGATTCTTTACTTGGCTATTCCCCATTCACAGTATGCTAAGGCCTTCGGCTCAGTGACATTTACACTTGAGGGCAAACTTGTTACGGTTTATTCAACTGGAAAGATTAATCTCGGCTGTGTTTTAAGGGAGGATATTGCGGTAAGGCTCCTAGAGAAACTCAAGGCTATACTTAACAAAGCCTACGAATATTATGAGACCCACGGTGCGCCAGATCCCCGGCTTCCCGAGACTAGACAGAGACTTAACCCGCTTGAAATATATAAGCATCTACCGAAAACAAACTGCAAGGAATGCGGCGAGCAAGGATGCTTCCCATTCGCCGTAAAACTCGCAAATGGGGAGAAAACTCTACAAGAATGCACTCAAATCCAGCAGCCAAAATACAGCGATAACAAAACCTACATAGAAAAAATGTTAGAACCAATAAAACTAGAAATTGAAATTTAAGAATAATCTCAGGTTAATATTATGATTCCAATACACTTTCCTCTTAATATAAGATATCTGATTTATCATTTATCTTTTCAATTATCAATTTATCTAAAACGCCTAGAGTTCAACTTATTAGCTGAAATGCAAAGTTAATTTCTAAGAATTACAGAAAGAGGATTAATGTTAACATGGTGAGAAAAAGTTTATTAGATTCTTCCTTTTATTTATAGGCTTAACGGTGAATAAAGCCATTTGTCGTTTGAGATACAGGATCTAGCAGATATTTTAAGAGTTCTAATCCTCATAGAGCTCGATAAAAAAGCAGTTTCAAAATCCAGTTTAAAACGCAAAATAGATAACATCTGTAGTGGACGATTTAATATTGAAGCCAGGGATTTTGATGAGACCCTTAAAAACATGGTTGAAGAGGGGCTTTTATCGATATCAGGCAATTACATTAAACTAACTGGTAGAGGAACTGAAATTAGTAAAGAATGGAGAAGATTCCTTTTAAAGAATGAACCTATACTAGAGGTTATTGCTGGTATAGCTGATGGAGTAGTAACAAGCCTTGTGATAATTGCATCATCTATCATAGCCGGGTTAACGGCAAAAATGATGTTAATCGCGTCAATATTAAGCCTTATAGTTGTTTCAATAACAAACTTCTCAAGTTTCCTTCTTGGCGGAATAACCGAGGATCTAGCGGATCTAACAACATTACAGAACCTAATAATTTATAGTCTAAGCGACATTCCAGATAAAAAAGAGAAGGAAAAAGCGATCTGCCTAGCTAAGGAGCTTCTCAATTTATTACGTAAGAAGAGAAGCAAAATGGGCTTTTTATCAGCTTTAACATGTGGAGGAGCAACATTCCTCTCTACGATAATACCTATAGCAGCATATCTCATCTTACCCCAGCCATTCGACATACTATTCTCGTTTTTAATTATTGGAATAATGGCTAGCTTATTTCTAGTACACTATCGCTCACGCAAAATGAGAATACACTGGAAAATAACACTACTACAGACAATAGCAATTATAATTGGAGCCGTATCTGCCTCACTACTACTCGGCACCAACATTTAACATTCCCTACACTCTAGCGCTAATAACCCTAAGACCATGACAAAAATAACCAGATTTTAAGTAGGTCTACTAGCTTTTCTTATTCATTGAGTCTCTTGGGTAGCTGAAGGAGGCTTGCGAAAGAATGAGGCTTATGAATTACACCGATATTTCCATTTCACTGGAAGATTTGCTTGATAAGGAGACCTGGGAAGTAGAACGCCGCTCCACCACCGTTCATGTTAGGGTCGATCACGACATTTTGAAAGGTTGGGTTATTAAGGTTTACTGGCTGAATAAGAATGCGAGAAAGCCCTACAGAGGCCAGTTTGATTCATCCAAAAAATTAATCACAGTTGGCATAAGCCGAAAAATCACTTATCCATTTTCAGCGGAGATTCCTGTTAAAACCAATAAAACCCGTTTCGGCTACAAGTATGTTACCGAGAAAGTTGTGTTTTACAGCCCAAAAGAGTTAATTAGATTTATTTTTTTACATGAGTTCAGTCACTTAATAGATTACCTTAGAGGCTTAAATCTAAACTTCAAGCAGACTAAAGCTAACAGATTTGCTCTAAGATATTTAAGGTGACTCCTCATGGTGAAGAGAAGCCCGTTCTGGAGTAGAGTTAGAGAGTTAATACGAGAAAAAGCAGTCGAACTCTATATGCTGGATCACATGCACCTGGGGGTTTTTAATACGCCAACAGAAAGGGAATTAAAGGAAGGCGGATACTACGAGAGAGCGAAGAGAATCATTTTAAGGCAAATAGCCCTTGAAAAGCCGCTGAAAACTCTTGAGGAGCTGGAGGAAGAAGAGGTATAAACTTACCTATTAGGTGAGAGGGCTACTAAGATTCTCCTGACTCAACTATTGAGAAACCCTCTTTTTTACTTACGTTGTATATTATGTCTGCTGCGTCCTCAACCTCGTGATGGTGCGTTATTACAATAATTTGTGGAATTATTCTTCCGCCCTCCCTGAAGAATGAGTTTAAGATGCTAACTAACTCTCTCCGCCTCTCTTCATCAAGATGCGTTGTGGGTTCGTCCATAATAATTGTCTCAACCTTCCCTGAGAGAACGCGCGCTATAGCCAACCTAAGGGATATTGCAAGCGCAACTCTTTCACCCCCGCTAATCTGCTCTATGCCCTGAAGGCCAGCGGGTCCAACAACAGAAATATTATAGTCGTCATCAATCTGAACATCCGAGAACTCTAGGTTAAATCTCTCAAGAAAATCCCTCGTTAACCTCTCCAGCATAGGTCTCGACCTAGCTCTAATCAACCGCTGAATACCATCCTTATGGAAAGCGCTCCTAATATTCTGCAGAATCCTAACAAACCCTTCAACCCTGGTTCTTTCCCGCTCTTTTTCTAAAAGCTGCCTTAACTCCTCCTCACTGCTCTCTTTCTCCTTCCTTGCTCTCTCAAGCTCCGCCCTTAACCAACTTATTTTACTGATCACTTTAGTTCTCTCAGAAACACTCACATCGTAAATTTGTTGCACTTGCCTATGGTAACTCTCGTCATAGGCGAGTTCCAAAATTTCAGCCTTAACTCTTTCAAGCTCCATACTTTCAGTTGCAACTTCACTCCTTAAGTTCTGAACCTGAATTTGCAGAGAACCTTTCTTTTTCGCCAGCGGCTCATTTCTATCATACTCAGATTTCTTAAGTCTTAATTCAGCCAGCTCTTTCTCAGGATTTACTGGCCTATATCCAAGCTTACTTACTAAAGTCTCCATTTCACTTGAAATCGTAATTATCTCTCTGTTTATCTCGTCAAGTTTGGCTTCAATCTCCTCTTTTGAAGGCCATTTGCCGAGCTCACGCTTTGCAGAATCATACTCCCTATAAGCCTCCTCAAGCCCCTTGATCTCATCCTCAAGCCCTTTTAATTCAGAGTCTATTCTCTCTAGAATTTCTGCCTTATTTCTCAAAACTTCTATTTCAGATAAATATTGACCTACTTTATTATCCAAATTCTTTATCTCACTTGCAAGCTCAATTACTCTCTTCGGATCAATAGATGCCATATTTTCCAGGCTTTTTTCACATGCACGCTTTTGAACTTCAATATTTTCTAGTTCTTGATGAAGCGATTTCATTTCATCTAGGCTTTCGCACTTTACTTTCTCAAACTCCTCTTGGAGTCTTAATCTATGCTCAGGGTTTAACTCTCTTCCGCAAATTGGACACACATCGGTCTCAGATATGCTGGATAACTTGAACTCGAGATCTTCAATTCGATTTTTAACGCTTCCTATCCTCTCTTTTATATTGCTTGCTCTCTTCTCTAACTCGGCCTTTAAAGCACTGAGTTCGCGCTTCTTTTTATTAAGAACAAATCCGATACTTTCGCATGTAACTTCCTCGTCTAGGGCAAGCGAACATTCGCTGAGTAACTGCGCTAAATTCATGGTTATTTTTTCCCGTTTCTCCAAAGTTTCTTTATAAAGTCTTTCCAGCTGAATAAGCCCCTCTTTAGCGCCCTCATAAATTCTTCTTTCCTCCCTCTTTTGACCGAGAATGAGATTCTTGCTTCGGTAGTTCTCGTAAGATCTCTCATTTCGCGCCAATATGCCCATTAATTCTTCTACATGCTTGAGCTTTTGGTGCTCATAATTCATGTCCTTCTCTCTCTCACTTAATCTCCGATACAATTTGTAATAGTCTTCCATCAGTGGAAGCCTTGCAACAGACTCTTTTAGACTCTCAATTTTTGCAAAAGCAGCCTCAGCCTCTTCAAGCTCAGCCTCTTTCTGCTTCAGATTACTGGTTAAATTCGCAATTTTCATATCTAAAACTGCCCTTCTCGAAACTAGTCCAGAAA
>JAWCEH010000035.1:0-18890 GCA_038859955.1 Bathyarchaeia archaeon
TCACCAATAACTAAGTGATCCACAATAAATGTTCAACCCCCTTAGAATATAAATTTTTGTAATCCATGTATCAAGCACTATGCCTTATGTTTCATGTTTCGAAATGCTTGAGGGAAGGAGCATAAAACTTAAAGGTATGCCTTCGGGTAAGGGGATCCTTAATTTCATAAAATGGGCAAATAGAGCGCTTTACCGCAGACTGCAATAATTCTTAGAGAACTAATAGTGGTTGATAATATTCCGGCGGTAACGCCTAGAAATATCTCGAGTATCTCTAAGACATATCTAGGTATGGAGGATTGTGTTGTAGGCACTAGAGATATTACTAGAGTTAAATGAATAAATAATCCATTCTAAGTCAAATGTTTCTTGATAAGTTTAACAGATCCAGCTACATAGACATTACCACTATCAACAGATAACTTACCTGACGAAAATAGAGTTCTGTTGTACCTAAAGTGATCTTATTTGCCAAATTTAAGTTTGAGTCATAAATATAGAGGAAAGCATTTTGTGAAAGCAAAAAATTAGCGTGAGCAGCACTTTCACTATCCTAGTTCAAAATTTTTAGAGAAAAACTTAAATAATACTTGCTCCAAAATAAGTAAAAAACCTGTTGAAAGTTGAAACGTAATGTCAGACCTCTACATAAGAGAGGAAAACAATTTTATATGTCTGGGCAACAGTCTAATAGAAATATTATTTTCAAGGCTAAATGGAGGAGTTCGTGGAATACGCAATTTAGTAACCGGGCATGATTTCATCTCTTCGCCTAAGGTTAAAAATCTTGAAATTGGACGCATATGGATGATTAAATTGAAAAATAAAGAAGGTTTTTATTCAACTATAACTAATGACATGGTAGATGATTTTTCATATAAGATTGAAAAGACAGAGGAGGGTATAACTTTACATTTCTTATGGGAAGACAGCAAAAGTAATTTAAATGTCCATGTATTTATATTTCTTGCCCAGAAATCTCCCATATCTTATTGGCGTATCAACATTGAGAATAGAAGTCTTTTCCACGGGCTATGGAGCATTGATTTTCCTTATCTTTGTGGACTTGGCTCTATAAGTACAGGTCAAAGCCAAGATAAACTCGTTGTCCCAGTGATGTCTGGTCAAATCATAACCGATCCAATAAAATTTCTATCCAGTAAGAAGACGATAGTATTACGCTATCCTGGTTTACTTAGTATGCAATTTTTTGGTTACTATGGAGAGAAGGGTGGGCTTTATCTAGCCTCTTATGATTCCAAATGTTTTCTTAAAGAGTTCATATTTGAATATGGAGAAAATTGTTTTAATTATCGTCTTCGAAATTTTCCTGAAAACATGGGTATTGTTGGAGTAAGCTATAGCATTCCATACTCAGCTGTTGTAGGTGTGTTTAACGACGATTGGACAGCGGCTGCGGAGATTTACCGAGAGTGGGCACTAAATCAGCCATGGTGTTCTAAAGGTCCCTTAAAAAGAAGAAAAGATGTACCAGAATGGTTAAAAGAAATAGCATTATGCGTCTGGAATAGGGGTACAACTAAAACAGCTTTTATTCCATTGTTTTCATTAAAACAATATTTGGATGTACCCATAGCTGTTATGCCCTGGCATTGGTGGCATGGGAATCCTTATGATACGCATTTTCCTCAATATTTTCCCCCAAGAGAGGGAGAGTTTTCATTTAAGGAAGGAATAAGAGCCTTGCATGAAATGGGTGCTTACGTGACACCGTATGTAAATTCAACTTTCTATGATACTGCTCTTGAAAATTGGAAAAAAGAGGATGAAAGATATTCCGCAAAAGATGAGGATTTGAAACCTTATATACATGTGTTTTGTCGTTATACAAAGGCTCCTCTTGCAGCGATGTGTCCTTCTACAGAAAAATGGAAAAATGAAATTATTAGAATATCACTGGACTTAATAAATGAATACGATGTGGACGGAATATATCTGGATTGCTTTTTGGCAAGTCAATTATGTTTTGATCCCTCTCATGGGCATCCTGTTGGTGGTGGAAACTATCATGTTGACGGATACAGAAATATGGCTGAAAGAATTAAGAAGAATGTGAGAAAAGAGAAACTGTCCAAAATTGTGCTAAGTGGAGAACATTGCCATGAGTCATGTATAGACGTTCTAGATGCACATTTAACTTATGATGATATATTTTTTCACGAGTTTGAAATAATACCAATGTTTCAATTCGTTTATCATGGCTATACGGTAACTTACGGCTCATACACCTCGTTAAATGGTGTTCCCCCTTATGATGAATTATGGCCAGAAAATTTGCGCCCAAAACACATTCCTTTAAGACAGCTCAGTAAAGATTTTTCTTATCAATTCGCATGGGATCTTGCAAGGCAGTTTATTTGGGGTCACCTGATAACATTCGCAAATTACTATCAAGATCTAGAAAAAGAAAGGGAAGACATAAAAGAAGATCTAATATTTGTTAAGAAACTTGCAAAAACCTACTATTATGGAAGAAAATACCTTTTATATGGTCAAATGGTTCGCGCGCCTAAAATACAGGTTCCTTCCATTGAAATATTACATGTCCCCTATAGATCAATATATTCTCGCCCAGAAGAAATACATTTATATAGGCGTCGTATTCCCATGGTTCTTTCATCGGCATGGAAATCTGATGATGGTAGTCTTGGTTTAGCCTTTGTAAATATCGCGAAAGAGCCTGTTTCTCTAAATTATGAGATTGACTTGGCAGCATATAAAGTCCCTCAAGCACCTGAATATAGGGTTAATAGGATAGATTGTGAAGGGCGAAGGAATCTATACGTTATCTCCTCCCCAAGGATAACGAGGACGGATGTTATAGAGGGAAGAGAAGTCTATATAATAGAAATTGAACCACATTTCTAATGAAGTCATTTTTGTTTAAGGCGCGGAGACAGAAACCTTTAAGAAACCTTTTTCCATTAAAATAACGAGAGAATAATGGATTATGTGTTAGGTATAGATGGTGGAGGAACAAAAACAGTATGCGCTATAGCCGATAGTGAAGGACATTTACTCAGTGCTGGAAAAAGCGGTCCTTCAAATCCTCTTACTGTTGGAGAGCTAATTGCTAAGAAGTCAATAATGAAGGCTATTAATGATGCTGTTAATAAAAGTGGTATTAATATCTTAAGGTTTAAGATTGCATGTTTAGGAATAGCTGGAGCAGGCAATATTTTAGGTAAGACTATAGCGGAAAGAATAATGGAAGAATTGAACATTGCCGATAAAATAATTGTTGAGAGCGATGCAGCTATCGCGCTTGCTGGTGCTACCGCTGGTAATTACGGAGTCATAGTCATAGCTGGGACAGGTTCTATAGCTTTTGGTATAAATGAACGTGGAGAAAGATGGAGAGCTGGTGGTTGGGGATATATAGTGGGTGATGAAGGAAGTGGTTATGACATCGGACGAAAGGCAATAACGGCCGCTTTAAGGGCTTACGATGGGCGTGGTCCAAAAACCGCGCTTTTGTACGAGATAACAAATCACTTTAACATAATATCTATAAATGAGATAATTGAGCACATATATGCTGCGAACATAGGACAGAGCGAGATAGCAGCTCTTACACCTTTAGTAGTTAAAGCTGCGGAAAGAGGTGATAAAGTAGCAAAGAGAATATTGGATGAGGCTGGAAAAGAGCTTGGTTTGGCTGCGAAAACCGTTATAAGAAAGCTACGTTTGGAAAATGAGGAATTTGACTTAGCCATTATAGGAGGAGTTTTTAAGGCGGGTGATTTAATTTTAAATCCTTTTAAAAAAGTTGTTGAAAAAGTTGCTCCTAAATGTAGAATAATTTGTCCCAAATTTGAGCCAGTTATAGGAGCTATTTTTCTAGCCCTTAAGGAAATTGGTGTTAAGATCGATACAAAAGTGCTTAATAATATTAAATCAACTTCTTTTAGGGTTCATAGTATTCTTCAATAGGTATAGGTGAAGAAAAGTATGGAGAACTTGGTTACAGAACAAAGAAACCCTGCATCTACTGACATTGATAGAAAGCCCACGGAGGAAATTCTTAAGATAATAAATGCTGAGGATAAGAAAGTGGCATATGCTGTAGAGAAAGAGATACCGAAAATAGCTGAAGCTGTGGACCTAATTGTCGATTCCATTAAAAAAGGAGGGAGGTTATTTTTTATAGGGGCTGGTACAAGTGGACGGCTTGGTGTTATGGAAGCTGCGGAAATGCCGCCTACATTCGGTGTTAACCCTGAGCTTGTTCAGGGAATTATTGCTGGCGGAATCGAAGCCCTCTACAGATCTTTAGAAGGGGTTGAAGACGATAGGAATGCAGGAGTTAAGGATCTTCTAAGTCGAGGTTTTGCTTCAAAGGATGTGCTTGTGGGGATTAGCGCGTCGGGAAAAACACCTTATACAGTTGCAGCCCTTGAATTTGCTAAGAAAATGGGAGCAAAAACTATAGGGATAACATGCAATCTGAACTCTGAGATAGCAAAGATAGCTGACGTCACCATAGAAGTCATTGTCGGTCCAGAAGTAATTACTGGTTCCACTAGAATGAAGGCAGGTACAGCTCAAAAAATGGTTTTGAACATGCTGACTACCGCTATAATGGTCAAGTTAGGTAAGGTTTACGAAAATCTTATGGTTGACTTAAAAGCGGCTAATGAGAAATTGAGGGAAAGGGCAAAAAGAATAATTATGAGCGCCACCAATGTAAGCTATGATGAGGCTGAAAAAGCTATCAACGCAGCTCAAGGTAACGTTAAAGCAGCCATACTTATGATTAAGACCAAGGTATCTTATGAGGAAGCACTTCGCTTATTAGAAAAATCTGGGGGCATTCTCCGAAAAGCCATTGAAGAACAAGAAGCTAAAACACTTTAAGTAAGTTGGTTTTTATGGATGCAATTAAAGTCGGTAATCCAAACATCTTCATATCATAAGACTTATATATAATTTACAAAAACTTATTAGAAAAACTTAAATAAACCTACCAATAAGAGATTCATGAACGGCTATGATAAAAAACTATCTTACACTACTATTATTGTTTATGACTATAATGTTTTTTGTCACATTTTCCTTTATACGATTGAGCTTTTCGATTGAAGTAAAATCTCCTAGTAGTTTTAGTTATAGTGATATTGTAGCCTTAATAAATTTTAGCCAAATTTATGAGAATATAAAAAGATTCTCTAGTATGGGTTCTCGTGTAACGGGTTATTCTGGTTGCGAAATGGCTGCAAGATACATTATAGAAACATTAGAAAAGTATAATATTAAATATGAAATACAAGAATATTCGCTTGTAGTTCCAATAGATCATGGATCAGTGATAACTGTTTTATCACCAGAACATGCAATTATACCAGCATATGTGCTTTGGCCGAATTATGTTCAAACGTGTTCAACGCCACCGGAGGGTGTTGAGGGGAGACTCATTTATGTTGGAGAAGGAAGGCTCGAAGATTTTGACATGAAAGAAGTCAGAAATAATATAGTTTTGATGGAGTTTAATACGGGCGATAATTGGATAAACGCTGCCAGATTAGGTGCTAAAGCTGTAGTATTTATTGCACCTGATGCAACAAATTACTTCGAATCCATAAAAAAGTTCTCAAGAGTGCCAATAAACTTTCCACGCATCTATGTTAACTCTCGCAGTGGCTCATATTTGAGGAAGCTCGCTCTCTCCGGTAACGTAACTGTAAATGTACAGAGTAAAATGCGCTATGAAAGGGTAATTGCAAAAAATATAATAGGGATTATAGAAGGGTCAGAAATTCCGGATGAAGTAATAGGTATATGTGCTCATTTTGATACATGGTCCGTTGTGCCTAAGCTCGCTCCAGGTGCTGATGAAAGCGTTAGCGTCTCTCTTCTTCTTGAAATGGGAAGAATTTTTGCTGAACAAAAACCTAAGAGGACTGTTTACCTCATTTTTCTCTCAGGTCACTGGATGTCCTTAGCAGGGGCTCGTGAGTTTATTGAAAGATACATGTTTAACGAGCCTTTTATATCTGGTAAAAGGAAGATGTTAATGCTTATCGGGATAGACTTATCTTCTGGAACGAAAAATATGGCCATCCTGTTTAGAGGTGACTTCTATCAATACACTAACGTTGGAGTGCGTTTTTCTAGATGGTTATCCCCTAGAATATCTCAGGTCTATATACCTAATATTGAGAGACAATTGCGTCTAGGTTACTTAGATCTTGTAGAGGTCGCATTAGAAGGTGAAGGTTTATGGGGTTCTATACCCACACCATACATGTTGGATACAGAGCCTTTTGCTATTGCGCGTGGTATCGGCTTCACTATTAGGACAACTCGTGATTACAGAATTTATTGGGGAACACCAACTGCATGCTGTGAAACTGTAAATATGGAGAACATTAGACCACAAGCATATTTTGCTCTCTGTCTAGTTTTTAGCTTTCTTAATGAAGAAGATATGGGAATAAGATGGTCTGAGATCAGTCCATCACGATTATTTTATTCTCCCCAGGAAATAGCAGGATATATAACTCTTCACGGAAAGGTAGTTGAATTTAATTATACTAGTGGCTGGTATACTCCAGTTCCAAATGCATTAGTCGTTACCTCAAGAGTAAGACATTCAACCTATCCATTCATAAATATAATCTCCATTGCAAACGCAACAGGCGATTTTGTGATACATGGATTAGCACCGGGTCCTGCTATTGCTCCTTCAGCTTGGCAGTATCGGGAAGTTGGAGTTGAGGTTCGAGAAAGTGGATACTATTCTGAGGCATTTGTACTTGATAATATTACGGGAGACATAATATATGCTCCAGATATGGGAGAATATGGAAGCCGATCCATACACTTTTGGTCCCCATGTGATACGCATCCCTACCGTGGGATGACGGTAGTCTTTAGAGCTACAAGCATAACACTCTTTGATCTAATTCATCCACAAATGGTTTCACTTCACGCTATTAGAGACCCGAGATTCCCAGATAGATATTGGAGGGCAACACCAGTACACTTAGAGCTATTAGATTTCATGAAATTGGGTGAGTTTCTGTCTTTTGGAACTTTCTATCTTCCGGACGAACCTATTTCAATGTTTTTTGTTCCACCGAACTCCACTTTCGCAATAGTTTTCAGAAGCGAAAATTTGAAAGTAGCCTTCCTAATTAATGGTAGCTTATCCTGTCCAAATGGGCATGGATATAAAATTGGGAATAGAGAATTTCGGTTAGATTTCACAGCGTACGAAATTGTTAGGAATATGAATATAACTATTGCTGAGCGTTATAAAGACCTTCAGACGTTTGCCATACGCAGCTTTACGGTTGAGGAAGGCCTAGCAAAAACAATTGAACACTTCAATAGGGCAGATAAAGCACTAAAAAATAAAATTTATAGTGTAGCCTATGGAGAAAGTCTCGCCGCATGGCTTTGGGCAATAAAAGCCTATAATGAAATCACAAACCTAATAAATGATTCGTCCACAGTAAGTATGGCTTTCTTTCTTATTCTCATTCCTTTCACCTTCTTCACGGAAAGGTTAATCTTTAACCTTGAGGGAAAGAAAAGACTAGCAGTAATAATCCTTACAACAATGTTTCTATTACTTATATTTTATCATTTGAACCCATCCCAAAAAATTTTAGCAAACATATATGTCGGTTATTTGGGGCTCATTATTCTATTGTTTCTAGTTATCGTTATTGTTCTTGTAGGGAGAGAATTTAGTGGAATTCTTTCGATTTTGAGAGATAAATATAGAGGAAAGCATTTTGTGGAAGCAAAGAAATTAGAAACGCTTCTCTTCTGTTTCCAGTTCTCTATTGGTAATATGAAGAGACGAAGATTTAGAACAATATTAACTCTCTTGTCAATAATACTGATTGCTTTCTCTTTAGTTTCCTTGACCTCATCTCAAATACGCTTTTCAGCTAGAACGTATAATACGGGAGTGGGAGCTCCATATAATGGTCTACTTATAAAACGTGGCTTAATTAGACCGTCAGAATTCTTAGATTATTCTAATATAATTATCTTGGTAAGAGCATTAGTAGGACGTGATGCTGTTATATGTCCAAGAGCATGGTATTATCCACAGTCAATAAAGGCCAGGAGCGTTGAAATTAAGATGGTATCATCAGAAAATAAAACCATTACTTTTCTTGCGCTCATAGGAATGACTCCAGAAGAATCCTTCTTATATAGGGAAGCTATAGTTAGCGGCAGATGGTTTACTGACACAGACTATTATGTTTGTCTTGTCGATAGAAATATTGGGGTAAAAGTTTTTGACAGAGTTTCTTTGGGAGGTATAAACCTGACCGTTATAGGAGTTTTTGATGGAGACTTACTGAACTCTTACGTAGATTTGGATCAAAAAAGAATAACACCATTAGATCCAAATAAAATTTCCGTGATTTCTTTGGCTACTCTAGTTTCTGACGAAGAACAATATGAACCACTTCCTTGGGAAAGAGTAATAATAGTTCCACTTAAGCTTGCTTTAGATCTGGGTGGCGGTATATCCACAGTATCTGTTTATTTAAATAACCCTGAGCAAATAATAAGAGCAGCTGAAGAAATTGTATCCACAACATATTTAGAAGTTACTGCCGCTTGTAATAAAGAAATTATACTGGTTACGGGAACAACTGTTTTCTTCTTTGGTGGGGCGCCCTCTTTCTTTATACTACTGATTATAGGTGGTGCTATAATATGCAATTCTACACTAGGGATGGTAAAAGAAAGAGACAGAGAGATAGGAATTTATAGTTCACTTGGCTTATCGCCCTTTGGTGTTGCTTCGCTATTTATGCTAGAATTAGTAACATACGCATTAGTAGCATCTGTAATTGGATATTTATCTGGTCTCTTCCTTAACTTACTTCTTATTTCTCTAAACCTTCTTCCACACGACTTTCTTCTTAATTCTTCTTCCATTACAGTTCTTCTTGCTATAATATTCACTATTATTGGCACATTAATACCTTCGCTTTATCCGATTTATCTTTCAGCTAAGATCGTTACCCCGTCGCTCGAAAGGAAATGGAGTATTCCGACAAGACCTAAAGGAGACGTATGGGAAATTCCACTTCCCTTCGTATTTCTTAACGAAGAAGAAGTAAAATCCTTCCTCTTCTACCTACTAGAATTCTTTAAATCGTACGTTATTGAAGGAAGATTCTTCACAGTCAGAGAAGCAAGTTTTTCGCCAGACGATAGAAAATTGAATCTAATTGTTGCTCTTGCGCCATATGAGGCGCATGTAATTCAATCTGTATCAATATTTTCCCCACCTCAAAGGAAAGAACTAAGTCTTGTGGTGCTTCTTCATCAGCTGGATGGAGATAAAAGAGTTTGGTTAACATCGAATTACAAGTTTTTAGATGTTCTTCGCAAACAGTTCCTGATTTGGAAAGCATTAAAGGCTGAAGAAAAGAAAAAATATCTCATGCTTTTCCAAAAAGAATAAAGCGATTTAACTATTTGAATAGCAGAAAACGTCGTTCAATCATTTGCGCATACTTATCTTCAAGTCTTCTTTCAGTTAATCTTTCTCTTATTCTAAAAGGCCATTTAGTTCACTAGCTGAATTCCTTTCAATCAAAAGGCAATTCATTCCAAAACCCACTATGAGAGATAGAAAATAAACGCTTAATACATTTTCCCTAATATAAAGTATTAAGCTTACTAAGTTGAGTCTTCTTGAAGAACTAGAGACGTACCAAATTTTGGAAGGTTTGCTTACCGTTTCAAAAAATACTTGTGGTACTCCTATGAATTTCGCTAAAAGGCTTATATATGTAAACTGATAGTTAACTTTCGGTGGAAGTAATATGCAAGTGTATACTGGTCTAGATGTTTTTCTTAGAAGACCATATGCCTTTCTTGATAAAAAAAGGAAGATTGGTTTAGTAATAAATCAAACAAGTGTAACGAAAAATTTAGAGCATGCGGTAGACGCCTTTCGTAAACTTTCGCAATTAAAGCTTACAGCCTTATTTAGTCCTGAGCATGGAATATGGGGAGACGTTCAGGATGAGTTAAGTATACCATCCTATTTCGACAAGGATTTGGGGCTCATGGTCTACAGCCTTTTCGGGGCAGCGAATAAACCTACTCCAGAAATGTTAAGCGATGTCGATGTATTAATTTATGATATACAAGATGTTGGATCACGATATTACACCTATATCTCTACTCTTTTTTATTCAATGGAAGCCGCTGCCGAAAATAATTTGCCTTTTTTAGTTTTAGATAGACCTAACCCTATTAACGGAATTTCAGTAGAAGGAAATATTCTTGAACCTCAGTTCAGGTCGTTTGTTGGTATTGGCTCGATACCAATTAGGCATGGCATGACTGTGGGAGAACTAGCTGCCATGTTTAACAAGGAATACAAAATAAATGCTAATCTCATGGTAGTGAAAATGGAGGGCTGGCGTAGAGCGATGTGGTTTGATGATACAGGTTTAGTTTGGGTCCCGCCATCTCCAAATATGCCGACTTTAAATACGGCTACAATATATCCCGGTACATGCTTGCTTGAGGGAACCAACGTTTCGGAGGGAAGAGGGACAACAAAACCTTTTGAAGTTATCGGCGCACCTTGGATTAATTATACAAAACTTTCTGAAGATTTGAATGCGCGTTCTCTTCCGGGACTACTTTTTAGGAAAACTTGTTTTATTCCTACCTTCTCTAAGTATGCTGGGAAAAGATGCTATGGAATTCAAGTTCATGTCGTTAATAGAGAAATCTGCAAACCTGTTGAAGCTGGATTACATATAATCGATGCGATATATAAATATCATTCTGAACATTTCGAATGGCGGAAGACCCAGGATGGACGCTATTTTTTCGATCTATTAATGGGCTCAGAAAAAGTTCGGCAAAAAATTGAAGGGCAAACACCTATAAGCGAGATTGTTGAAAGTTGGAGGGATGAGTTGTTGCGGTTCATGTCTAAAAGGAGAGAATATTTATTATATCAAGACTAGAGGTTAACTCATCTTTTAATAAATTTAGTTATGTTTAAAGCAGTAATTGCTGCTCATATTTATTATATCAAGACCGATGCCATTCGAAATGTTCTCCTGGGCCGAGAAAAGGAATTACTGCTTTCCATACCTGCAGTAATTATCCGGGGCCTAAGATAAGAGTGGTCTAATGAATAAGTAAACAAGCCCCTAGTTATGAGAATATTCCTAAAAGACTACTTGAAGCAATTCTGGAAACAATTGAGCATACAATAATTGTTCTAGGTCTCTCAATAATAAGCATGCTTATGCTTGCATTAAAAGGCTATAAAGAAATTGCAGGCAGGATTCATACATCACTTCAAATCCCACTCCCCGATGTCGCATCTTTTGCTCATTTTAGGCTTATTTTGGCTATTTTTAAGCAAGAAGTAAGCTTAATTCTTGCTTTGTTTTGCTTTGGTTTCTGTTTTTTTCTTTTAGGTTGAGCCTGAACTTTCAAGTATTCGAGCACGCACTATTATTTGTTGGTGTTTTTAATGGCCTTGTATCATTAAATATAAAAATGTGATTAATTAAAAGGCGAATTGTGCTTAATCCTTTTCTCGCTCCAGAAACAGCTATGAAGGTAGCTAAAGGAAATGGAAGGAATGGTTATGGCTATAAAACAGACTTAGAGCTAGCGCATATCGCCAGCTCGATCCTGCAGAATGCTCAAATAATAATTTAAGAAAACTTAGGCTAGGATGTTAAGAAAATCTTATATTATGTTGCCAAAATATAATTAATTTTTAGTAAAAATTAATCGGGTGACTTCATGCTTTCACAAGATATAAAAAACTATGCAAAAAAGATTGACATAGATTTGGTGGGGATAGCATCAATAGATAGATTTAAAGACTTGCCAGAATGGGCTCATCCTTCATCTATTCTTCCCGAGTGCTCATCGGTAATAGTAGTAGCGCAACAAATTCCTCGAGGTTATCTGAGGGGAATTGAAGAGGGTACTCATTGGATAGAACCAAATCTTGATGTAGACAGAAGACTCATTCATCTTTTAGGTAGATTTATAGAGGACCATGGATGGGAAGCTGTGCCAGTACCTAGACTCCCACTTGAAAGGTGGCCAGAGGGCATACCCGTTTCCCCGAATAAACCAGCACCCAATGTCACAATACCTTTTGATTATGCTGCCGTTGCAGCGGGACTTGGGGAAATAGGATATTGTAAAGTTTTCTTGACGCCTGAATTTGGTCCCTTGCAACAGCTTGGAGTAATTCTTACGGATGCTCCTTTAGAGCCTGATCCAATATTCAATGGTAAAATCTGCGATGTAGACAGGTGCTTAAAATGTGTTGATGCCTGTCCTTTTAACGCTATTAGTTCGGAAAGAAGAAAAGAGGTTAATGTTGCTGGTAAAATAATGATATATGGTGAAATAAACTTTAACATTTGTCGGAAATGTCCTAACGGAGCCTTTCCAAACAGAGTTTATCCAGAAAAAGGTGAGCCAAATCGATTAGCTGCCTCATGCATTCGATCTTGTCTAGTATATTTAGAATCTTCAGGGAAACTAAAAATAAAATATAATCAACCATTCAGAAAAAGAGAACCTTGGCTAATTAAATGGTAGTTTGGGGGAATAAATTATGGAGTTAAATTCAAAGGAAGTGAAAGAATATGCGTTGAAATGTGGCGCCGATTTGGTGGGGATAGCCTCAATAGATAGATTTGAAGGCGCTCCTCTTGACATGCATCCAGCCACCATATTTCCGGAAGCAAAGTCAGTCATAGTAATTGCTATAAGAATCTTACGTGGCAGTTTACGGGGAATTGAAGAGGGCACTTCCTGGGACTCATATAACTTCTTCGGCTATAACTTAGGGCTTGGAGAAAATCTATCCTTTGTTGAAAGACAAACCGCAAGATTCATTGAAAAACATGGATGGGAAGCCGTACCCGTTATGGCTAAAGCGGCTTTATCTGAGTGGGGTCCAACGCGTGATCCAGTTGCGCCTGGAAAACCCCCTTCTGATTGTGTGCCTTCTTTTCGCTTTGCTGCAGTAGCCGCTGGTTTGGGTGAAATTGGTTATTCAAAACTACTGCTTACGCCAGAGTTTGGGCCTAGACAACGCTTAGCCATGATTCTTACGGATGCCCCTTTAGAGCCTGATCCAATATTCAATGGTAAAATCTGCGATAGATGTATGTGCTGTGTTAAAGAATGTCCAGCTGGCGCCATTAGTGCGGAGGAAACCATTAGGATTGTTGTTGCAGGCAAAACTTTAGAGTGGGGAAAGCTGGATACGGGTAAATGTAAGTTGACGCACTTTGGGTTTAACCGAAAGTCTTCCCCGTTCATAATAAAAGATTTGCCTGGGTTAAGGTTAGACATATCAAAACAAACAATGACGTGGAAGGAGGCTCATGACTTTGGCTGGAGCCTAGCGAGAATGGTGCGCTATTTTTCTATATTAGGATATGGTTATAAAGTTTATTGGGCAACCTGCGCCCGGTGCATTCGAGCATGTGTTGAACATCTAGAGGAAAGAGGTATTTTAAAGAATAAGTTTTTTAATACCTTCCGAAGAAGAAAACCATGGTTACTTAATCATAAAATATGATGAGAGCTAAATACTGGGGATGCAGGATTTGCAAAAAACTGAAGAATTTCAATCGGGTTTAACATTTAGGTCGATCTTGGCGATTATTTTTGGAATAGCTGTTTTGCTCCCTACGCTACTATATATTAACCTAGTTTCCGGAACCATTATGGCAGGAGTTGTTCCCTACATTACTGCGCTTCTCTTTTCTGAGATTTTAAGGTTCATTGGTAAACCATTAAGCGCTCCAGAATTATACGTTATTTGGACACTAATACTAACCTCCGGCTTTATGCCTTTCTTGGACCTTATTTATCGCCATTATTTTGTGTCTTCTCCAATAATTCAATCTTTTAGAACTTTAGAAGGCTCTCCCTTACCACAAGTTATCCCTGTATGGTGGGCTCCTCCATATGGTTCTTCAGCTTATCTGGTCAGAACATTCTTTCATCAAGACTGGGTTTTGCCAATTCTCATCATGATCGTATTTTTCTTATTATGGATTGTTCAGGAAGTTGCTTTAGCGCAAATTTGCGCTGTAATGTATATTGAAGTTGAGAAGCTTCCCTTTCCCTTCGCACCTATGAGCGCAGAGATGATAAAAGCTCTTACTGAGCGAGATTCTGCAAAGATTCATGCATTCGTAATTACCATAGTTATAGGTGCGATTTATGGTTTTATAGCTTATGGATTCCCCCTTATTTTTCAGGGGATCTTTGGCATATATATATGGCTCATACCTATTCCCTGGATAGATTTAACTTCTGGATTTTGGGGCATTGAGAAAATTTTCCCAGGCGCGTTGTTCGGTCTTTCTACCGATATACTAACCTATGCTCTTGGTTTTCTTCCACCAATTCATGTAGTTACTTACATGTTTATTGGATCTATGGCATGCTGGGTTTTTGGCAACTGGTATACTCTTAATTTTCTCTCCACACTTTTCCCAGAATGGGCAAAGGAATGGTCTAGAGGGTCATCTTTCTCTCTTGTTTATCAACGTTCCTTTATGCGTGTTTGGGTCGCTCCTTTCTTTATTTTTACTCTCTTGACAGCAATTATTTCTTTAGTAAAAGGCCGGCAATATATGATAAAAACTTTTCAAAATTTACTAAAGTTTCTAGAAAAAGCTAAAATAATTGGTTACCTACCCTTACCAATACTTTTAGCTCTCTATTTGCTTGGAACTGGCATCTCTGTTTTGTTATTTCATTATTTGGTTCCAAATTTTCCGATTTGGGTTGCTTTGGTAGTATCTGTTGGTGGAAGTTTCTTAAATGCTACGATATCCAGTAGAGCAGTAGGAGAAACTGGGTATAGCATCACGGTTCCTTATCTTTGGCACGGAGCTATTATTTTGAGTGGATATAAAGGTATAGAACCTTGGCTTATTTCACCTGTTTTTAGTACTGGGCAAGCAGCTTCATGGGTGAATGCAATAAAGGTCGGCTATTTAACTGGCGCAAAGCCAAGCACATTCTTTAAAGCTTACCTTTTAGCTACAGCGCTGTCTTTCATTTTTAGTTTTATTTACGTCTCTTTCTTCTGGACGATATCTCCTATTCCATCATCTCTATATCGCGCAGTAGAGATTTATTGGCCAGTGAACGTAGTTAATTCTTGCATGTGGATTTCAGGTCAAATTTTTGCTTTTAGACCGCAAGTATTAATTAATTCTTCTATAATATTTCTCTTAATTTTTGCTTTCGGCGAAATCTTTTCGCGGATTACAAAAATACCGTTCTCACTTATTAGTTTAGTCACCGGATTCACTATGTTACCACCAGTGAGCATAGCTCTTTTTGTGGGAGGATTGCTCGGCAGAATTTTAATGGAAAAACATTTTGGTAGAGAGAGATGGGCAACATTGAAGCCTATTATAGTAACTGGAATAGCGGTAGGCGAGGGAATAAGCGTCGGTGTATGTTCTGCTTTAGTTATGATAATTAAATCTGCGTGGATTTTGCCTTGGTAAAGATATCTCAAAGTAAATTGCAGTACTATCCTTTAATATGGTTGAAACTTGATGGTATTAAGGGTTTTTAAGGTTTAGTAGACTTAATTTGCGATAGAGAGTAATAAAACTTAAGCTAAAAAGAGCTCAAAAGATTTATATAAAAAAGGGGTAAAAAATTATTAGGGGAATATCGATGGCAACGAAGGAATATTTACGAGGATTAACGCCAAGGATATTAATACTGATACCATTTTTCGTTATAGCGAATTTAATACAATCTACAGTAACAGAATCCTTAACTCTATGGTGGGCATATCGTAGCTGGTTCCCTCTACCATTTATATTCTTCGTCGCTATTTTATATGGCCTCTTTAAGGTGAGCCCAAAATTCAGACTCACACCCCAAGAGTATACAATTCTCTTCGTCATTAGCTTCATTGTGTCAAACACATTTGTTTATGGAATGTATTTCTCCGGAGCCTATGGACTTTCATTTATAACTCATTATGGACAGTCGCCGCTAATTTGGATCGCAAATGACCCTACTTATCGTAGTGCGTTTATAGACTGGATTCCACCATGGTGGGTTGCTAAAGAGGCTGCTGCTTTGCAGGCGGCGTGGACTGGTGGACCAATAGAGTGGAGAGCATGGCTTCCTTCGGTTATTTATTGGAGTATTTTCTTCTTTCTACTAACGACTTTTCAGCTTTGCTGGGGCTTCTTCCTTCGAAAGCCTCTCATCGAGGTTGAACGCTTACCATTCCCAGGGATTCTGCCCTCAGCCTACTTACTAACATATTCAACGCAACCCAGCGTAGAGAAGCCCATGATTTTTAATCGCAATCTCATTCAAACCAAGATCTTCTGGATTGCCTTTACACTTGGCTTTCTAATTACTTTCTTAGACTTCATCCGTTACTTTATACCAGAAGTTCCCGCTTCGACAATAATCGGTGTACACACACTCGACTTAACACCTTATACTAGAACCTTTCTGCCTGGTGCACACTTTTACTCTACCGTAAGGATGACGGATATCGCTCTTTACTTCCTCTGCTCAGTAGATTTTCTATTAACACTTACGATATGTTGGTTTGTTTTTGCTGTCCTCTATCCGGTAATAGGAATAAACGCTGGATTTTTACCTTATAGTGTTGGCGTTGAAGGAAATCCGGCATACTACGGTGCCAACGTGGGTCCATTTAAGTATATGTACTTCTCTGCATGGGGAGTTAGCTTAGGGATGGCCCTCTGGTTAATTATAAATAACCGGAAACACTTCGCTAACATCTTTCGTAATGCATTTAGTAAAACGGAAGTAGATTCTGAGGATGGCATGTCATATAGGATGCTTAGCCGTTTGACGATAATAGTCTCCTTAGCCTTTCTTATCTTCTGCATACTTAGTGGCATGCCAGTTTTCGTAGCTATCGTCTTCTTGGTACTATATACTTTAATGCTCTTCTCATGGACTAGAATGATGGGAGACGTTCATGAATTTATGCCGCCCGGGCTCACCTATAACTGGCTCTACTATGATGCTGGTGCATTAATTGGTGCCTGGCCATCACCGCCTCCTGCACAAAATGCTGCAGCATTTATAACTTTAACTATTACTTCAGTCGCGGATCAACCAGCTGCCAGAATTAATAACGTGAGCATGCATCACCAGTTTAAGACTTATAAAGTTGGTCATATGATGAAAACGAGCGCTAAAGATATCTTTATAGCTACTTTATTATGCCTGCTCTTTGCCAGCATCTTTTCCTACGCTTTCACAATATGGTGGTATCATATCAAGGGAGGCTTGTATGCGCGTGCCATTTATCCCGGAGCAAATACAGGCGTCGCATCTGCGGTGTACGGTTTTGTGGCTGTGTCATCTCCCTCTCCTCCAATAGTGAATCCTTTGGAACGATATGGGCTGCTAATATCGGGAATTATAGTAACATTCATTTGTTACGTGTTGCGTCTTAGATATGCATGGTTCTTCATAAATCCATCAGCTTTATTAATGCTACCACTTATAACATGGTGGGCGGCCGGAATAATTGGCTTAGTACTAAAGGTTTTAGTACTAAGATTTGGTGGAGCAAAAATCTATGAGGAGTACGCAATACCATTTGTTACTGGATTTCTAGTAGGCTACGGAGTTAACGCTGCTCTTGTCGCTTTCTGCGCTACAATCTTCATAGCAATACCAAAACTATTCTAACCACTTTATTTTTTTAATCAACCATAAAAGCTATGTTATCTACGCCCCAACTTTGGTTTTCCATAGGAGTCTCACAAAGTTCAATCTCCGAAGAAATATTTAAGGGGGTTGCGGTCGTGATCTCCGATACAGAGCTCTTCCATGGGGAGCTATGAACTTTGTGAGAAATCCCACAAGATGGAGTTTGGGGACGCTATAGAGATCTCTCGGAGAGAGTATATTCCATGAGGATGGTTCGATGTACCTATACATGATTCGCTTCACAATAACCTATCCCTAATGGTTAAGAAGATTGTTGGGTAGAGCTCTGAGCCCTCATTGCTCTGGAGGATTCTCCAGAGAGGAAGCCTATATCTATGATCCTCCTCTCTACGATCCTTTTAAACAGTATTAGGTTGTATAGATTTATGACTTCAACAAGCCTTAATCCAGTTGTTACTATCAAATCAATAAAACTTGCTATCTAAAGGTATTTCCTCCTTCACTTTCTTAACCCCGTCTAATAAGTCTCCTTCTCTTTTTGTTTTGAGGACGTAGAGCAGGCGCGAGCCTCTTAAGCATAGAAAATCTAGGGGAATCCTAAAGGTTTAGGAATAAAATGGGGTGGCAAACAAGATTAAAGTTCAGATATGATCTCCATCATTCACACCCTTCTTTGCTCTCATACAAGACTAAATAGCTGGCTGCGCCCAAAAGCGAATCTCTGTTGAGGTGTTGAAGACAAAGAGATATGGAGAGGCAATACCACAATTTTTAATTTTAGCATAGATTTACGTAACCTCAATCAGATAACTCCTACATATGCAAGAACCCTGTATAATTCTTGCTTTGTTTTTGCATGAGCTTCTATTTCTTTTCGGTTTGAACCCACGCTTTAAATATCCACGCTACATCTACCTTAAAGGCAGCCATCAAAACTTTAGCGGTTGATGCGCCGCCAGCCGAGTTTAAGCCTATAGATTAACGCAAATACGGCCCACGCCTGACCTATTGGGCAGAGCGGTCGCCATAAGATCTGAAAGCATTAGGCGGAGAAGTGAAGCTGAGAAACTCGTCATAATCCTGAAAATATTATCGTCTTTAGGAGGTGTAGAACGCGGTTCATGTGGCCCTCAGCATATATTTAGCTGGAAACCTTATCGTAG
>JAWCEH010000036.1:0-18648 GCA_038859955.1 Bathyarchaeia archaeon
AAATGTCTCTATAACGCCTCAAACTTGGCCTATGTTGCTTTCTATTTGGGATATGATGCGACGATTTAGACGCCCTAGATATTTATCTTCAACCACCATATGGCTATAGCCAAATTTATAGGCTCGAATTGAATGATGCTGAGGGTTATGTGTATATTCTTGCCGAAGTAAGAAAGTTTTCTACGAGTTTCCCCTTGGCGGAGATAACTTTTAAAGCGATACGTTTTGGTCAAAGATGGAACCGTTTATGTGGCAACAGGCGAAATACACGATATAGCTGTGCGAATGTAACTCCTCTTAAAACGGTTGTTGGAGAAGGATATACCATGAACATAAATGTCACGGTTATCAATCAAGGCGACTTTATGGAAACCTTTAATGTTACAGTCTACGCAGACACAACCGAAATAAAAACAAAAGAAATGACGCTCCAAAGTGGAGAATCAACAACCCTAACCTTCACATGGAACACTGCAAACTTTGCTAAAGGCAACTATACGCTTTGCGCCTACGCATGGCCAGTCCCGGGCGAAACGGACACAGCCGACAACCCCTTAGTCAACGGCTGGGTTTTTGTTGTGATGGTCAGCGATATAAATGCTGATGGTAAAGTTGACATGAAAGATGTAGCCGCAGTATCCAAAGCCTTCGGCTCAATCTACATTCCAGGACAAGGATACATGCACCCAACACCATGCAGCATGTCCCCACACTCCCAATGTAGACATAAACAACGATGGAAAATAGACATGAAAGACATAACTACCACATCAAAACAATTCGGAAAAATAGACCCATAACAACCCACCATTGTTATAAGTACACAAATTATTAACAAAATTAAACCAATGACACCATTTTTATAGTTTAAAATCAAATTAAAGCTAAAAACTGTCAATAGGGAAAATAAGTATCAACTAAACTAAATCATCTATAATACACTCCCTGTTTCCTTATCAAAAACATAAAGTTTTTCCTTTTTAAACGCGAACCACAGCTTGTCCCCCACTTTTGCCCTAAATTCAGCGTTTTCTTTTACTTTGAAAATAGTCTCACCTAATTTTAGATTTACAATCACTTCGTCACCGAGTGGTTCAAGAGCGAAGACCTCGCTTTGGATAAAACCTTTCTTCTCCTCTTTATCTAGCAATATGTCTTCAGGTCTAACTCCTAAAACAACTGACTTACCTATATATCTTTCTTTTAAGACTTCAGCTAGTTGATTTTCAAGTGGTAATTTGAATACATCAGCATCCAAGAAGATTTTATCGTTCTCCCTAGTTATCTTGCACGCAATAAAATTCATTGGTGGACTTCCGATAAATCCTGCTGTGAAAAGGTTATTCGGACGATGGTATAATTCTTCAGGCGGACCTACTTGCTGGAGTTTGCCTTGATTAAGGAGAGCCACCCTGTCCGCCATAGTCATGGCCTCAACTTGGTCGTGTGTGACGTAGATTGTAGTTATACCAAGATCTTTCTGCAGCTTTTTTAGTTCAGCTCTCATATATATTCGTAGTTTTGCATCCAAGTTGCTTAATGGCTCGTCCATTAAGAAAGCTTTTGGTTCGCGGATAAGAGCCCTACCTAACGCCACTCTCTGGGCTTCTCCCCCACTTAGTTGTTTCGGCTTTCTATCTAGTAGATGGCTTATTCTTAGAAGCTCTGCAACTTTCTTAACCCTTTCGTCTATTTCCACTTTAGCGACGCCCATAACTTTTAACGGAAAGGCTATGTTATCATAGGCTGTCATGTGAGGGTAGAGAGCATAGCTTTGGAAGACCATGGCTACGTCACGTTCTTTTGGTGGTAAATCATTTACAAGGGTGTCGCCGACATATATCTCGCCTTCATCTTGTTTTTCAAGACCAGCTATGCAACGCAGTATTGTTGTCTTCCCGCAACCGGATGGCCCCAGCAAAACCAAAAATTCCCCATCCTTAACTTCGAGGCTTAAGTCATTAACTGCAACAACCTTTCCGAAACGTTTAGTCAAGTTTTTAATGAGAATCCTTGCCAACTTCCCCACCTAATCCAGTTTTTAAGTCTTTAGCGTTTAACCCCTCCCATAGTCAATCCGGCTTGCAAATATCTTTGGGTGAGCATATACATAATCACCACGGGGATAGCGTATAAAATTGATGTGGCAGCAAACAAGTTCCAGTTGGTTGCTGGACTGGCGAGAAGCTGATTAAGTTCAAGTGGAAGAGTATAATTTTCCTCACTCATTAGAATTGTGTTAGCGATAATAAATTCGCTCCAGCTTCCCATAAAGGCAAAAACAGCGATTGTGGCAATTCCAGGCATCGCCATTGGCAACAAGACTTTAAACATAATGTCCAAATAAGACGCCCCATCTACTAATGCGGCTTCATCAAAATCCTTAGGAATAGTATCAAAATAAGTTTTCAGAAGCCACGTGTTAAAAGGCACCCCACCAGCTGCGTAAATTAAAGCAAGCACCATCAGCGAGTCGAGTAGGTTGAAGTAATTCAGAATTGCATAAAGAGCTATGAGCCCAGCTAATCCCATACCACCCGCGAGCTGGTTAAACGCGAACAAGCCATAAAGAATAGAATTTCTTCCAACAAATTTAAATCTGGAAAAGGCATATGCTGAAGGTATAACGAGTATCAACGTGATGGCGAGAGACAATAAGGAAACGAATAGGCTGTTCATAAGTCTAGAAACAAAGCGTGAAGTGGGTGAAAACAAAACCCTCCTATAGATATCTATTGTTAATTCTCGCGGTATAAACTCAAATGGTTGAAAAAGGGTTGTTCTAGGACTGAAAGAGGAAGTTACGATCACGTAAATTGGGAATAAAAACATTGCCACTATGGCTATCGCTATTAAGGTTATGATTGCGGTTAAAATTGTTTTATTGATTTTCCTTTTCATTTACTCCACCGTTATCTTGCCCATTTTTAATCCTATGAAAGAAAAGACTAAAATTATCAGCGAAATTAAAACGAAAAAGGCAGCTGCAAGTCCCATTGAGCCGGGGACCCCTGGATTATTAAATGCTTGTTTATATCCCCAGACCATTATAAGCTCGTTTTGATTCGCTGGTCCTCCTGCATTAAGTAAATACGGAACCAAAAAAGCTTGGAAAGACGCATTAGAGGTAAGAACCATGCTAAATAATAGAGGCCTCCATATTAATGGGAGAATTATGTACCGAAATCTCTGCCACACCGATGCTCCATCAATTCTGGCTGAGTCATATAGTTCTGGTGGTACGCTCTGTAAAGCCGCAAGAATCACAGTCATCATAAATGGATAAGCGAGCCAAACTTCAACAATGTTGTAAGCTATAAAGGCATTAGTTGCATCGTGAAGCCAATTAACCCTAGGAAGTCCTATAGCCTGCAATATCCCGTTTATTGCTCCAAACTCTAGAGAAAACAGTCCCCTCCACGTCAATATCGATAATATTGCGGGCAACGTCCACGGAAGAATAAGCAGCGACCTTAAAATATTACGGCCTTTCACAGTTTGTGTGTTGAAGAACGCCGCTAACGCCACGCCAATCAAGACCTTTAATGGGACGCTTGTGGCTACAAATAAGAAAGTCCTACCGAGTACGTAATAGAATCTCGTATCTATGCTGAATAAAAGTTTTTCAAAGTTCCACAACCCGATAAACTGATATTTTCCTGCTATATTGCCAAAATATGCGTTTGTAAAGCCCAAGTAAACTGAGAAAATTATCGGGTACAAATTAAATATAAAGAAGACAAGGAGCCCTGGAATTATGAATAAATATGCCTTATTAGTCTTCCAAGGGCCGCCTGATTTAGCTACCTTGTTCTGTTTCTTTTCCAAAATCTTATCCCTGGTATTCAGCTAAAGCTTTTAACACTTTTCCTTGCGCTTCGCTTAACACAACTTCCGGAGTTCTTCCTCCGTAAAAGGTCGGGAATAATAAGAACAATTCGTTAATAGCATCCGTTAAAGGGCTCCATACAAGAGCCATTTCGCTGCTCTTTGGCATAGGTATGCCCATCTCAACTTGTCTTGCGAAGGCTGATACTATCTCGTCCGACAGAATTTCAGGCAATTCTAGGACCTCTTTAAGGACAGGTATAAAACCGAATTGCAAGGCTCTTTGCTTTATAAAAGTCGAGTTGGTGGCAAACCATTTCATGAAAGTAAACGCTTTCTGTTTATTATATACTGAACTTGACATCCAAATAACTTTAATTCCAGTGTATGGTTTAGGCCATGCATCTATTTCGTTTATCTTCGGCAAAATTGTGACTCCAAAATTCATATTTCTCTCCCTAAGATGACCTATCCCCCAAGGTCCATCCACAAGGAACGGCGTCATGTTTCCAGTGAAAAGTGCAACTTGAGCATCTCGACCAGTATCTGCTGACATATAATCATGAAACTTATCTAAGAAGTAGCTTATCCCGTTGACTGTTCCGGTAGTGTTTAAGCCTGGAGTTTTGGTTGTGTCATTGAAGTAGTATCCTCCAAAACCATGCGGCCACGCTGAAACATAATAAGGGTCAACAGGGTAAGCTATTCCATATTTTCCTTGTTGCGAGAAGCTATACATCATATCTTCAAGCTGATCCGTAGTTTGAGGAGGCTGAGTAACCATGTCTTTATTATATATAAGTGCAACGGTTTCAGCGGCATATGGCAAGGCGTAAACATGACCATTGTAGATACAAGCCTCCCATGCAGCGTCTAAAAACTTAGACCTTAACTCCTCTGTGACGAATTCGTCTATAGGAGTTATGTACCCAGGCTCCGCTATCGTTCCCATCCAATCGTGAGCCCACATGAAAAGATCCGGGCCTTTACCAGCCGGTAAAGCCGCTAATAAGGCAGTCTTTAAGTCAGGTCGATTATTGATTTCAACCATGATATTGGGATACATTTGCCTAAAAGACGATTCCACAAAAGATTTTATGAACTGCTCTTCTTCATGGGTCACCTGAATCCAGATTACAACGTCTGCCCTGCAACTTTTAGGCCATAAGATGTACGCTATAACTCCAGCTATAACAATTATGGCGATTATTATAAAGAGCTTAAAAGCTCTGGTTAAAGCCAAATCTTTCAACCTCAATCGTATTATTTAATGGGTATTTTTATGCTTTTTCCTAACTCAAACGCACAATTATTTATAGGAAAAATTTAAGAAAACCTTTGTCATAATGAACGGAGGGAAAAATATGAAAAAGATAGCGGTCAGTTTATTCATGACAATTTTGGTGTTCACAACCCTTAATTGCTTCGACACAACTTCCGCTCAAGGCCCTCAGCCACTGAACTTAGTTATAATATGGCATTTTCATCAACCGTTCTACTTTGATCCTGCACGAGGACTCTATATTTTACCGTGGGTTCGTATACATTCAGTATCCAACTATTATAAAATGGCTAAGATCGTATCGAAGTATCCTCAAATCAAGGTCACGTTTACATTCACAGGCTCCCTATTAATGCAGCTAAACGAGTATATATCTAATAACGCAACAGACATTCGCGAGGAAATATCCATCAAAATTGCGCGAAATGAAAGCTTAACAGTGGATGAGAAGTTTTTAATGCTTAAAGTCCCAGGAGGCTTCTTTGACATTAATTGGAACAGAATAGTATTGGAGTTTGAAAGGTACAAAAAACTAAAGATTAATAGGGATAAATATTTCAACCTCTTTAAAAACCTACCTTTAGATCAGATGAAACAAGCCGTGGTTAGCTATTTTAGCGATCAAGACTTTATAGATTTGGCAACACTGTTTAACTTGCTGTGGATAGATCCTGAAGTTGCAAACGCTGATCCGGTGCTTGCTGATATGAGGGCACGTGCAGACACGGCAAATCCTCTCTTCACAAGAAATGAACTTGAATATGTTTTGCAAAAGCACCGGGAAATAATGGCTATGGTTATACCCGAGCATAAAGAATTGCAAGATAGAAACCAAACAGAAATAATACCCTCACCTTACACGCATCCAATTATGCCTCTACTTGTCGACTTTGGTTGGCAAGACGACTTAGATGTGCAGATCAAAAAGGGTATAGAACTTTACGAAACATACTTTAATCGGACTCCTGCTGGAATGTGGGCTCCTGAGATGGCCGTAAACGAGGAATCCGTAAGGATTATGGCTGAAAATGGGATTTCATGGACTGCGACAGATCAAAACATTTTGGAGCTGGCGGGTGTGGGCATTAGCGACCCAAGGAAACTATACGCTGGCTACAAAGTTGATACAAGCCCCTCCATGAACATTCTGTTCCGGGACACGGAACTTTCAAACTCTATAGGTTTCATATATGCAAGCAAAACCACAAGCGAAGCAATAAGCGATTTTGTAAACAAAATACTTGCAATTCAACAGTTCAACACCGACGGCAAAATGGTTCTCACCATAGCCCTAGACGGTGAAAATCCATGGGAGGGCTACATTAACAACGGAGATGATTTTCTACACGCCCTCTACGCTAACCTTACACAACTTCAAAACGAAGGTAGGATAAGGACAATAACGCCGCGCGAATACTTTACATTATATCCTCCAGAAAAGATTGTGCCTACGACACAACAAGACGTCCTTAACTTGGCAACCGTAGATGTATCAAACATAACAAAATATGAGCAGCTACCATTCACTAGTAAAAGCCAAAAACTACCTGAGGGATCTTGGTCAGGAAAAGAGATGCGCCTAAGGATCTGGATAGGGGACAAGCAAGAAAACGTGGCTTATATGTGGCTGAAAGCTGCAAGAGAAAAATTAGTAGCCTTCATTAATGCAAATCCCGGATGGAGCGCAACGGAAGCCATGGACGCTTTATATCGTGCCGAGGCATCAGACTGGTGTTTCTGGTATAGCCATGATATGGGAAGCCCCGAGCCCTTTGACCCAATTTTCAAAGTTTATCTAAGAAGGGTCTATGAACTTATTGGAGAGACGCCTCCAGACTATTTGTACGCAAAATTCTATCCGGATGGAGAACCGAGGACGATGATAGAAGCGAAACCTTCTCTAGCAAAGCCTACAATTGATGGTAAAATTGGAGCTTTAGAATGGGAAGGAAACTTCACCTTGTCAGTGAATGGAACGTGGATAAATAAAGTGGTTGTAAGTATGGATTATGAAAACCTTTACTTGGCAGTTATACCTCAAACCGGAAAGAACTTAACAGAGCAATTCGGAAAAGAGCTGTTTATAGGCATATACTTCTCAAATCCCAGAATAAGTTATAGTCCATATAAAATTGGATACAACGTGTGGGCGCGATATCAAACAATTAAAAACGAAACGCTGGGTTTTGCAATTTACACCGAAGCTAGCATATGGTTTAATGAAACCACCACAACTAGCCAAAAGTTTAAGTTGTCAATAGCAGATGGAGAAGGCGGCTTTATAACTAAAGGAGAATTCAATACAGTTGCAATAAACAACGTTCTTGAAATTGGAATTCCATTCGCAAACTTATCACTTCAAGGAAAGGACCCGGTTTATTTGGCAATAACTTTTGCTGAAAACCAAAACATAGTTGACATGTCCGCAAAATATGATACGCCTGTATACCTTCAAGTGGCAACTGCTCCTGTTTGGGGAGAAATAATTTTTCAATATTCAGACCCTGAGGGCGACGACAATGGCCCGGGCACATATACGTATCCTACAAGTCAAGAATTTTTGGACGGATGCTTTGATTTACTCAATTTCACAGTAAGCAAGTTGAATGAAGAGAACATATTCAAATTCCGATTTAAGACTCTGGGCGGAAATCCGTGGAATGGCCCTTTCGGCTTTTCGTTACAGTTCGTGCATGTATACATTGACATAGATGGAGTTAGCGGTTCTGGGCGAACAAATACTTTCGGGGCGAGGGTTAACGTGTCTTCTGCTGACGCTTGGGAAATAGCCCTTCTCATAGGTCCAGGATGGGCTGGAAGCAACATAGTAACATTTGCTAATGGTACAGAGTTATCAGAAGTTATGATAATCGAGCCGGAAGGTGAAGACACCGTAGTGGCAAGAGTTCCAATGGATGTAATTGGAGAGGTTAATGAAGCATGGAAATATGTTGTATTAGTGCTTAGTTGGGACGGCTACGCTCCAAACAACATACGGGAAATAGGTGTTACAGCCCAAGCTTACCTAGGAGGTGGAGCAGATGCAGACGCCGTCATCGCAGGCGTCCAACCCTACGTATACGATCTTCTCGTACCCATAAACATGAACCAAGCAGACATCCTCAAGTCTTACTCAATTGCTGATAAAAAGTACGCGACAGTTTATGCAGTGGGCGTAGCGGCTGGGCCCCCTCCCTCACAGCAACCTTCAGGTATACCTACAGAATTAATTATTGCGGCAATCATAGGGGTCGCTGTGGCGCTGCTAGGTGTTTCAGTAATACTTAAGAGAAGAAGGAAACGCAAGTAAGCATATCAATTCCTCCTTTTTAGTGAGAGAAAATGATAAGGGATTTAGGGCAAATATTTGATTTACAATTTAAATCAAGAAAGCACCTGATTGAGTTCACGTTAAACGGTTATTCTCAAGCGAAAAATGTTTATGTCGTAGACGATTTTTGCTGCTGGTTTCCCGGGGCTCAACCGATGAAAAAAGATAATGGAATTTGGAAATTCTCTATCCAGCTTTATGAGGGGGATTATTATTATGCTTTCATGGTGGATGGATACCACTGGCTTATAGACCCTGACAATCCGAAAAAGGCGAGAAATCTACATGGAAAAGAATGTTCCTTGTTTAGAATTGATGAAGAGATGTTGGAAACAAAAGTAACGAAAATGGATGGTAAAATATTGCTAAAAGCCCTCTATCACGACCAAACACCTAGATATTTAGACATTGATCAAAAATACACCCACTTTAAATTTAGAGCCAAAAAAGGTGACTTAACCGACGTATCGCTAATTATTAAGAAAGAAGGGCGAGAGAGAAGAATTAAAATGGAAAAGACGTGGGAGGACAAGTACTTCGAATACTTTAAAACTACATTGAAATTAAAGCAACTTCCATTGAAGTACTTCTTTGAGGTGAAAGACTACAATATTTTAGCCTACTTCTCTTCTTCAGGTGCTTCCTATGAAAAAGACGACGTTCAAGAATTTATATTAACTGAGACGCTACTTAATATTTTTAACGTTCCGGAATGGACCAAAGGTGCTGTGCTTTATCAAATATTTCCGGAAAGGTTTTGTAACGGCGATAAAAGTAATGACCCGCCGAACATTTCTGAATGGGGTTGCAAACCCACATTGAGCAATTTCTTTGGAGGTGATTTACAAGGGATAATTCAGAAACTTGACTACCTTCAAGGCTTGGGCGTTAATGCTATTTACTTAACTCCAATTTTCCGTTCAGACTCTAATCATAAGTATGACACTTACGATTATTTTAGTGTGGATCCGCACCTCGGTGGCAATGAAACATTAAAAACTCTCGTTGAGGAAGCTCATAAGAGGGGCATTAGAATAATTCTTGACGCAGTTTTTCACCACACTTCTAACAAATTTTGGGCTTTCGAAGATATCCTAAAAAACCAAGAGAAATCCAAGTACACCGGCTGGTATTTTGTAAGAAAGTTCCCTATAAAAGAGCCAAAAATGCTTAAGGCGTTAATGAAGTTTCCTCTAACCAGAAGATTCTGGTTTTTATTTAAATCTCGACTTTTGCCTAGTTATGAAACTTTTGCAGGCGTGCCAAATATGCCAAAGTTAAACCTACTTAACCCAGAAACCGCCGGTTATTTCATGAATGTAGCGGAATTTTGGGTTCGTAAATATGACATTGATGGTTGGAGATTTGATGTAGCATTCGGGATTCCATTTGAGTTTTGGAGGAAACTAAGAATTAGGCTTAAACAGTTAAAACCAGATATTTTTCTGCTTGGGGAGTTCGGGAACGGAAACACTGACCCCTCAGCATGGGTTGGACCGGAAGTTTTTGACTCGGTTATGAACTACCCTTTAAGAGGCTTAATTTTAGATTTCGTGGTTTTCGAAAAAATAGACATAGAAGAATTTCATCAAAGATTAATGATGCTGCTTGAAAAGCTACCCTTTAAGGCAATACATTCGATGTATAACTTGCTCGGGAGTCATGACACACCAAGGCTTTTGACAATCTGTGGTGGTGATGTTAAAAAGGCTAAGCTAGCAATTTTTCTACAATTTGTATTACCTGGGGCCCCAGCGATTTATTATGGCGATGAAATAGGCCTCCGAGGAGGAGAAGATCCTGACTGTAGAAGAACAATGCCATGGGACTTAAAGGAATGGAACATTGAAATACTCAACTATTACAAAAAACTCATTACAATTAGAGAAAGCCATGAAGCGCTGCGTTGCGGCGACCTAAAGTCTCTCATTTTAGATAAAGAAAATAATGTTTACCTCTTTCAAAGAAGCTACGGAACGGATGTTTGTTTTGCTTGTGTGAATAATTCGAGGGAGAAAGTTGCCGTTTCGGTTCAAACAAACGATTCATTATTTGACGTGTTCGCTGAAAGGGTGTATAACCCGAAAAGGAACAAAATTGTTCTGGTGGTGGGACCAAAAAGCGGGGTGTTGTTATTTAAGAGCGACGCAAAATGCTAATTCTGAATAAATCAGATCGGATAAGGATAAAAATTATATATGAAAAGAAGGGAAACATGACTACATGGGGTTGAAATGAAAAATTTTAAGTTATTACTTACGTTGATTATGCTGTCCTTGGTTTTCACTCTTCCGGTCAAGGCCTTGGAAAGTACTGGGAGTGTTAAAGTCTCCGACCCGGAAGGCGACCTGTTTATTGATTATTGCAACGATGACGGATATTTCCTGATGAGAGATATTACCAGTTTAAACGTTACATGGGATTCATCAATCCTCACTATAATTTTAACTGTGGCAACATTGACAAACACTACAGCTGCATGGAATAATACGGGATTCGCAATAACTATTGGAAATGGAACGGACGGAAATGAGTGGTGGCCACAATGGTCAAGCACACGCTTCAATCAAACAACAGCCGCTAAAGGAAATTGGATGTACACCATACTTGTGCAAAATGTGACTTCTGAGAGCGGACTCGCATACTCTTATGTATGCGATGTGGGTTGGCGGTATACACCCTTTTCAGATCTAGGAATAACTGTAGAAATACCGACGACGCCAGCAAACACCATAATTGTTAAAGTGCCATGGGAAGCTATTGGAGGTTTCGACGCTTATGGTGACGAATTTTATGTAAATGCTGGATCATTTTACTGTTATGCCTATGGACCAGCGGCAACCGGGGACATTTTAACGAAATACCTAGATCATGTAGGCGCTGAAAGTGATAGAATAATCGTTCCACAACCTGGATGGGGTCATGACCCTGATGGATACGACAAATATGAGGTAATAATAGGTAATTACATAATTGTGCCAGAGTTTCAGATGATATGGCTTATTTGCCTACTGTTCATAGTAGCTACACTTCCAATCTTGGCTGGAAAGAAGTTCCGTAAACAATAGCCCTATTATCTCACCTTTTTATCTATTTTAACTTGACATCGGAGTCGAGTGGAAATTTATGTTGAGCGTATTAATGACTACCATGGAATACGACGTAATTAAAGTTGGAGGGTTATCCGCAGCGCTAACATCTTTAGCTGGCGCCATGAAAAAGTATGCAACAGTTAACATAATTCTCCCAAAAAGCGGTTTTAATCCTCCATGGATAAAAGTGGCTGAAAAGCGTTACTTAAAAGCGAAGATGGAAATTTTCAATCATAACGGTGTAAGAGTTTATACATTATCTAATAAAATTCTTGACGCGCCAGAAGTTTATCCTGAGCCAGCAGACACAAGTGCGATTAAAAAGATCGATGAATTTTGCAGATGTTTAATCGACGTGGTAGGCGATATCGATTTTCAACTGGTTCATATGCACGATTTTTTTGCCTATAAAGCCATGGACAAGTTTAAGGAAATGAAAAAGCCAATACTTCTAACCATTCATAGACTGCATAGGGAGTTCCCTAGCTGGTTTGCTGGAGAAAAATTGGCCTTGGAAAAGGCGGATTATATAACGGTTGTTGGAGAATCCTACTATAAGGAGGATGAAAAAGAACTATTTGAAAAATACGATGATAAAGTAACATGCGTGTTTAACGGTATAGATACAGAGTTCTGGAATGTTCAAAAATCTTCTTATCCAAACATCTCAAGAAAGCACCGCAGAAGACTAATTTTGCAGAGGTATGGTCTCTCCGATGGAGTTTTTTATGTCTATGTTGGAAGATTTGATCCTGTCCAAAAAGGAGTTGACATTCTTCTCAAAGCTAGCGAGCAGTTTTTGAAAAATGAGGGTGTAAGAATGATTATCGTAGGCGTCGGGGACAAAAAACTTGAGAGCTTATCTAAAAATTTGGAGGCAAAATATCCGTCAAAGCTTAAAGTAATAAATCAGCTTCTTCCAAGAGAGGAGGTGCGAGACATATACTCCAGCGCAGATTTCGCGATTATACCAAGCATATTTGAGCCTTTCGGACTTGTTCAGTTGGAGGCTATGTCATGCGAATGCATTCCGATTGGAAGCAGAACAGGTGGAATAAAGGACACCGTTATCTCTTATGACGATAACAAACGGGAAGCAACCGGATTTTTGGTGGAAAAGGGTAATTTTAAGGCCCTTTTAACGGCTATGGAACAAGCACTCGCGTTATACAAAGAAAATCAAAAAATTATAGAGCAAATGCGGAAAAATGGAAGAAAACGGTGTGAAAAAATCTTCCAGTGGAGTGTTTCGTGTCGAAAATACCTTAACATTTATAAAAAGCTTCTCAGCACAACCAAAACTGGTGCGGCAATTGAAAAATGTTTGGATTCTTTCTTTTGAATGCGCTGGAGTAGTGAAAGTTGGCGGGTTAGGAGAAGCAGTGTATAACATAGCAAAGCACTTGGCAAATAAAGGTCTTGATGTTACACTGTTCATACCAAGCCATGGTGCTCATAGAAATTTTGAATTAATGGAAAGGTTAAAGCTTAAGTCAAGCAGTCATGTAATCAACGGTATCATTCAAAGTAAAGATTTCCTACCATATAAAGCTCCATTTAAGTATAAAATCGGTGTTTATGAAGGCTGGCTTGAAAACTTTAAAATAACACTCTTTTATGGATTAAATACCGCTACAAGCCAAATTCTGGATGACACGATGGTTTATAGAGTAACCAAAATAGAAGATAAAGCCCTCCTCTTTGCAAGGGGAATAGCCGGTTTTATTCAACAGTTGCAAGCTTCGAGAGAAAAGTTTCCAGACCTTGTTCATGCTCATGACTATCATGCGGTACCTGCGGCTGTTTTGGCAAAACAGAAATTTGAGGAATACGATCATAAAGTAGCAATGGTTTTCACCATACATCTTCTAAGTGGCAAGAGGGTTTCATGGAAATACTTATGCAAAGATTGGTGCGGGATAGAAAACAAAAAGCATCCAGTTTACCTCAATGGCTTAAGAATCATGCTTTCCCACAAACAACTTTTAAGAAAAGCTAAACTAAAATTGGAGACTTTTGGCGCGATGGAAGCTCATGTCATCACTAGTGTAAGTCGGAATTATCTACATGATGATGTGTTGCCTCAGGTCGGTATGTGCTGTAAGGAAAAGGCGTTTTTTCACTGGAACGGTTGCGACTGGAATTTTATACTGATGCTTCAAAAAGTTTTGGAGAAATACGGCGAAGACATCCGAAAAACGCTAACCGTGAATAATATAGAAAGATACAATTTAAGAGAATATTTCTTAACGAGAGCTTTGGGAAATTTAACGCAAGAAGAGCCATTTTTAGAAGAAGGCAAAATTAAAGAAACTGTTTATGAGCTGAAGTATAGACCATTTTGCGAAAAAGGTAAGGTTGAACCTTTCAAAGATGATGGCCCAATGGTTTTGATGACTGGAAGGTTAACAAAACAGAAGGGGGTTGACGTTCTTTTTAAGGCTATACCCTACGTTCTTAAACATATTCCAAACGCAAAATTTGTCCTGTTACTCCTACCAATAGAGGAGGAGATAAATTTAGTAAAAAAATTCGCAAAACTTGCGCATAAATATAGCAATTCAGTCAGAATAATCTTCGGAAAGGTCCCAAGCATTTATTCACTTGCACATCTTGCATCAGATATCTTTACATGTCCAAGCAGATGGGAACCCTTCGGCATAATGGCGTTAGAGGCTATGGCAACTGGAAATCCAGTTATAGCAACTGCCACTGGAGGCCTTAAAGAAATAGTCTTAGATGTAACGCAAGACTTGGAGAATGGTACTGGAATGCTTATTCAAAAAAACGACCATAAAAAACTGGCCGAGGCTATTCTTTCCTTGCTATTTGTAATGTGGATTTCAGAAGAGATGCAACGAAGTGGCACGTTAAAAAGTGACGGAGTAAGCAAAACTGCTAAAAAGATACCCCACAGGATGCTTAGAAGCTTCGTTCTAAAGCAACCAGCCTATGGGATCAGATTAAGAGAAAATGCCATTAGACGAGTTGAAGAAAACTTTCGCTGGGAAAAAGTTATTAATATGATAATAGACGCCTATCGAAAGGCAGGAGAGATTGTCGGTCAACTTTAAGCATGACTTAGTTCTTGCACATTAAATTTCGCAAAACATAAAAACAATGTTGAGAAAACAATGTTAGGGGAAAATTTGAGAAAATATTGTGGCATATTTTACATTATCATGTGCTTTTGCCTATTTATGATGCTTATTTTTGTTTCCTTTAATGCCGGTGTTGAACAATACATTTTTTCGCAAAGCGATTTTGACACTGGAAATCCCTTATCATGGCCTATTGGAACATGCAAGTATGTGGATACCACTGATGATGCAGCGGGATATTATTTTGCTGATATACTTGCTGTATGTTATTATGAATCTCAGAATTACCTTTACTTTAGAATTGATTTCCTTAAACTTGACGGTCTAAACTATGAAAGCTCCAATATCTACATTTTGATTGATTTTGAACCAGGTGGGCAAGTTTACCTTCCAGATTATGTATGGAATGGACAGTTGAGAGGGTATGAATGGGAGCTTTGTATTGCTGTTTATAATTCCTCAAGCTCTACACTTTATGACAAAAATTGGCAAAAAATAAGTGGTTTAAGTCACATGTTTCATGAGTTCCAAGGGATGCTGGCATGCAATTTAACCAAAACGGCTGCCTACTCTTATGGTTTCACTGATGGAGAAAAGATTTTTATTCGTGCCACTACGGTTATCGATGGACAGGCCGGACTGCTAGACATATGCCCAAATGATAATTTAGGCGATGAATACTGGGATGGGGCGTTTTCGTCTGATTCTTCTACAATTACGGCTAAACTGGCTTTTGTTCATCACGGTAATCAACATATTAACCCTTTCACTTCTGGCGTAGTTGATGATGGCCAGGGTCATGGATTTTACAGGACCCTCGACAGTCATGAGGCCTACAATCTTCCAGTAAACCTTCATTTAAGCGGCACATTAATTACAAGTTTAGTCTGGAATAATCCATCGTTTTTGCAAAGAATTAAAAACCTTGCTTCTAATGGTCTAATTGAAATTTTGGGTTCAGTTTATGGTCAACATATTATGCCCTACGTCGACGAATGTCTTAACATTTGGGCCTTACAAAAGCATAAAGAACTTTGCCAACACTATTTCAATTATACACCAAAGATTGCGTGGGTTCCTGAAAGAGTTTGGAAATACTTCTTAGATAACGACTTTGCACAATCTGGTTTTAAAGCGGTCATACTTGATGGCCAAACCCATCATAATGACTATTGCGGATGCGGAAATTATCATTTGACACATAAAATCTCTACAAGCCATGATCTATACGCTTTCTTTATTTGTGAAAAATGGTACGGTTTAGACTTTCCAGGAGCAAATGGAGATTGGCATCTGGATCTTAAAAGACATTGGTCGGGAATTGTTAGGGCAGGAGATGAAAGACAATTATGTGTATACGGAGATGACTGGGAAAAGGCTGCTGGTGTTGCAGGCTGGCCTTCTGGAAACCCAAATAATTATGATTCGCTTATCCATTGGATTGCTGGAGCAAAGCCTTGGATTCAGGTAATAAAGCTCAGCGATTATCTAGAATGGTACGAACAACCAACCTCCGGAATTACTTTGACAATTTATGAGGATACTTATGGCGCCTTAAAATCTTGGACAGGAGGAACTTACGACAACTGGTACAACAACTTTAAAAATTGGAAACCATATGGCTGCACCAAAACGGCCGAGACTTTATGGAAGGACGTTCTTTCAGCGCTGGGCTATGCCACAAGCTTTGACACTTCAACACCTTCTGGTAAACTTAAAGAACTAGCCATGTGGATTTTGGCTTCAAACTTGTATGAAACAGCGTGGCATGAGTGGGATGGTGCTCGATGGGTTTTATGTGGTTGGGGTAGGGAAATATGGTCTCATCTTCGCTATGCTATGATGCTTGTTAAAGCATCTTTATGGACTGAAAATCTGCCTTTTTCCCCTCAAGCTTGCTGGGAAGACGTCGACGATGATGGAACAAACGAACTAGTTTTATATAATGACAAAATCTTCCTAGTCATAGAACGGATAGGTGGGCGAGTAATTTTTGCGGCAACTAAGGATGGGCGAGTCTGCATAGGTAACTACATGGTTCAGTATAGAGGAACAGAAGGCGACTATAATGATGATGATCACATAGGCGCCTTAACAGATAAGTGGTACACTTACAATAACCATGATTATTCTCATGATCAATATTATATTGAGGTAGAACTTAAGAATCAAACTCATACACGAGTAAAAATAATCAGCCCCGACACCTACATAACAAAAAGGATAACGTTGGTTAAAGGAAGCTACGGAATACGAGTGGATTACGCACAGAAATATTCTGGAACCCTTTATGTACGTTTAGGAAGCTTTAGTCCCGACATGGAAGGTTTATTATATAATGGGAAGGGGGTTTTAGAGACGTTGGGAAGCGGCGGACAAGGATTTATGGGATGGAAAAACATCGTCACTAATACTTCAAGTGTTGTTGCATGGCAGTATCCCGGTGCGGCGTATTCATGGTCATGGACCTTAACTTTCGCTCGGATGGTGGAGATTAAAAGTTTACAAATAAGCTTCTGCTTAGACCTTATATTCGGGCCGGTCAGCAATCGAACCGAATTTGATTTACTCTCGATTTATTCCGTGCATCTTGATGTTTACACATCTTTCCCCTTTGGTTCAAAACTGGTCGCAGTTTTCTATGATTACCATGGAAATCAGAGGGGCAACATTACAGTTTGGAAAGGAGTCACTCCAAACTGGATTGTGGTATGCCAAGACCTTTGGCACCCCAACGGAGAACCATTAGAAAAACTTAGTCTTTTATTAACTGATGAAAATGGGTTGTTAATTCAAAATGTCACTGCAATCACCGTTTTAAAATCACATTTGCGGGATAGATTAGACAAGTTAAAGGAAATGTGGGGGCAAGCGTCCCTTCTAGATAGGCAAGCTATAATGAAGGAAATAGCCGTAATTGACTTGCAGATGCCATATGCACCGGGATGAAGATGAGAAGGGCGTTTCTCGCTATACTTCTTTTCCTGCTTCTTATAGCGATTTTCCAGCTGTTTACTTATTTTAAAGCGGTTTATTCCTCTCACATAGTGTTAACTCCAATAAATTCTGTTATTGAAACACCTTCCAACAGGCTGTTTAATCTAACGTTTAAGATGAGGTTCGATGAACCTGAGGAGGGATTCTTTTCGATGACCTTCTTTTGGGACAACAACGAATCAGACCCGAACAGTGCTTGCTGGAATTTCACATTTATTTCTTTCACTGCAAAATTTTCTGATGGTTCAGATTTTTCTAACACACTAAACTTGTCAATAAAGAAAGCCGTCCCAAGCGGTTTTCCAAACAATTATTACAGGTACACTGTTAGCATAAGCGAAATATATGGAGAGGATAAAAATGGAGAGTTCTTCGTTAATGCAACATTGCTTGCTGCTGGAGTGGCAAATGGTGTTTGTTATCCGCATGCCGAGGGCATACAAAACATTACAATAGTGAATGTGCGTTGTTACGAAAATCTTATGAGCGAATCTGGTCCAGGGAATTGTTCAATACTGACCTTGCCTTTATCGGGTATTCACGACGTATGTGTTGAGAGCGTAACTTGTTTAAAAAGCGTGGTTGGACAAAGTATGTGTTTGATAGTAAATGTTACTGTGTTTAATAAGGGTGATTTTACAGAGATGTTTGATGTTAGGCTTTATGCCAACACCTCAATCATTGACGTATGGAACATAAACTTGACTATAGGAGAATTTAAAACTGTAACCTATTTGTGGAGCACTTCAGGGTTTGTTAAGGGCAATTATACGCTTTGGGCTTATGCATGGCCTGTGCCTGATGAAATAAACGTTGATGACAACACGTTTACTGACGGCTGGGTTTTTGTTGCTATGATAGGCGACATAAATGCAGACGGCAAAGTCGACATGAAAGACGTGGCCCTCGTATCAAAAGCCTTCGGCTCAATCTACATTCCAGGACAAGGATACATGCACCCAACACCATGCAACATGTGCCCCCACAACCCAAACACCGACATAAACAACGACCTAA
>JAWCEH010000037.1:0-17975 GCA_038859955.1 Bathyarchaeia archaeon
AAGAGAGGTTTCAAAACTCCGGCAAAAAGGCTCACACATTATAATGATTAACGATAAAGGGGTTAGAATAGTAGTACCTGTCCACCCTGGAAAAGAAGTTAAACCTGGATTAGTCAGGGCAATAATAAAGGAAGCAGGATTAACAAGAGAAGAATTCCTCAAGCTTCTGAAAGAAATATAGGTCCAAGAATGGTTCAAGGAGAACTTTAAAGCAAGCGTAGAAACCTGATGCACATCCTCATAATATCCCAAATATTCCCGCCCGACATGGGTGGAAGCTCAACAAGAGCCTACAACATCGCCAAAGGCCTAATGCTAGGCAATAAGAACAATCGTAAAAATAATTGATGAAGAATATACTTTCGATAGACGTGGAGGAGGTTTTTCACGGCGAATATACGCGTGAACACCGAGGGAAGAACCCCGTCTACAGGACACCATATAACATACCTACAATCCTAGAACTCTTGAGAAAATACGATGTGAAAGCAACTTTCTTCGTAGTGGGGGAAATAGCTGAGAAGTATCCTGAAGTGATAAAGTTCATCAAAGAGGAGGGGCACGAAGTAGCATTCCACGGTTACTACCATATCCCACTATGGAGATTAAACCCCCAAACTTTCAGAGAGGAAGTAACTAGTTTTAAGAGGCTTGTTCCAGACTGCATAGGCTTCAGAGCACCATCCTTTTCTTTGAACAACAATACTAAATGGGCTTTAAACGTGTTAAAGGATGAAGGCTTCCGATACGATTCAAGCGTCTTTCCAGCATGGACACCATTATACGGAGTTTACGACGCCCCTTTGAAACCATACTATCCTTCTTCAAGGGATATATCTAAAGAAAGTGATCGTAATGATGGGATTATCGAGTTTCCATTAACAGTATACGATTTCTTAGGATTAAGATTGCCAACAGCTGGGGGCTTCTGGCTCCGCTTTTTAAACATTGGTCTTATAAAAAGGAGTATTAAGAAATTGAACGAGAAAGGCTGGCCATCAATCCTCTATATCCATAACTGGGAGTTAGACTTTGAAACGCCGAAGCTTAAACTGAGTTTTCCTAAGTCTTTCGTAACGTATCACAACCTAGATAAAGCGCGTGACACTTTTACAAAGTTATTGAACGACTTTCATTTTACAAGCATAATGGATTGCATTAAAACCCAACACTGATATGAAGGTTAACCTCTATATTAAAAAAATTCTTCCTAACATGATTGTTCACTGGGTTGATAACGGGGAAATAGTGGCTTCTCGTGGTTACACACTCTACGTTAGCAAAGATAGCGAAACCTTTAGAAAACTCGTTAACATTAGAATTCCCCCTCTCTATAAGGTTATTTCACACAGTAGGCTGCTCTCCAGAGCATTGCGCTTAGGTATCAGGGCGTTGTTAAAACTCAAGAACGGTGATATACTGCTCATTGCTAATGGGAAAATGTTTCTTCATAGCAAAGGGGCCTCCCACATGGTCTACTCCTTTGAACATGGTGTTGGCCCTTTGAGAGACGGACTGTGCGAAGACGATAATGGCAATATTTACATCGGAGAGTATTTTCCAAATAATTCTAGGAAACATCCTGTTAGATTGCTTAAATCCGAAGACGGCGGGCGAAGTTGGGAAGTACTCCAATCATTCAAGAACATAAGACATATTCACTGCGTCCAATACGATCCATATGAGAAGTTGTTGTGGATGGGAACTGGAGATAGGGATGAGGAAAGCAAAATAATGTTTTCAGAAGATTATGGTGAAACATGGAATGTTATGGGCTCGGGAAATCAGATGTTCAGGACAGTAACGCTTCTGTTTACTGAAGAGTATGTTTACTGGGGTACCGATACACCTGCTAGACAAAGTTACATCTATAGATACATACGTAAGAGAAAAGAAGTTGAACGTTTAACTCCTGTAAGCGGTCCAGTATATTGTTCAACAATTCTTGAAAATGGTATTAAAGTATTTTCAACAGGGGCTGAAGGAAACAGTGAGGGAAAGAGTGCTGCTTGGGATAATAAGGCACACATATGGGCCTCGTTGGATGGAGTGAAATATGAGGATGTTATAAGTTTTGAGAAAGATTCGTGGCCATACATTTTAGGTTATGGGAGAATAATCTTTCCGCGCGGGCAGAAAAGCAAGATGTTGATCTTCACCACGCAGTGTTTAAAAAATAATGATAACACATCCTTCATGGCTTATTTGTCTGGTAATGGAAACCATTAAACCTGATCAGCTTCCATTGGCTGTAGTATTAGGTTTGTCTCCTACCGGATTGTTTGTGGCACGCAGTCTCGGGAGAAAGGGAATTCCTGTTTTAGGTATTGATAAAGATTCATGGAGCGTTGGCCGTTTCTCAAAATATGTAAATTTTATACACGAAAAATCTGAAGAATTTCTCTATAAAGCCTTGCTTGGTATCGCTTCTTTTGGAAAGCATAAACCAATACTCTTTTGTGCAGACGATTATCACTTATGCTTCCTATCAAATTACGCTGAAACCCTTTCGAAATATTATATTATTCCAGATTCCTATAATAAGACTACGATAGAAATATTTCTGGATAAAGAAAAATTTTACAAAATGTGTATGGATCAGGGTATAGATCTGCCACAAACCTTTTTTCCTTCGGATCTAAGTGAAGTTGAATCGATATCAAGAAAAATACATTATCCTTGCGTTATAAAGCCACGTGTTCCTCATTTGTGGAGAAGAATATTGAAAGGTAAGAAAATGGTGGAAGTAAACAATCCAAAAGAGCTTGTAAACCAGTACAAAGCCCTTTCATCTATCAGCAGAGACTTAATAATCCAAGAAGTAGTACTTGGAGGCGATGAGTTAATCTATATTTTCGGAGGATATTTTAACAGGAGTCATAGACCCCTAGCCATATTTACCGGTCGTAAATTGAGACAGTTTCCTCCAAGATTCGGCTCAGCCTCGCTAGTCGAAAGCCTGTGGCACCATCAGATAGCCGAGAAAAGTATTAACATATTAAAAAAAGCGAGGTTTCATGGGATCTGTGGGACCGAGTTCAAATTAGATCCAAGGACAAACACATTCAAAATGATGGAGATAAATATCAGGCCCACATTATGGTTCAGCGTTACAGAGGCCTCAGGTGTCGATATCATATACACTGCTTACAAAGACCTTGCAGGTTTTACTGCGACTAAAAATTTGATTATTCAAAATAAATATGGAAAGTGGATATATTTCGTGAGGGACTTCGTATCCTCCCTATATTACATAATGCATGGCGAATTAGGCGTTAAGGATTGGATAGGATCCTTGAAAGGAGTCAATGCGCATGCGGTTTATGCTGGAGATGATATTTCTCCGGCAGTTATTCAACCATTTTCCATTTTCAGAGAATTTATTGATTACTTTCTGAAAGGTGGATGGGCAGCTTGAAAATACTGATAGTTCAAAACACGGACTGGATTAAGCGAAACCCAGCACAACAGCATCACTTAGCTGAACTACTATCATTAAGAGGGCACATAATTAGAGTAGTGGACTTCGAAATCCTATGGAGAAACTCGCCTAGGAAGGAATTCATTTCTAGGAGGCAAATCTTTAAAGATGTTTCAAAAATCCATAAGAATGCAAGGATAACCGTTTATAGACCAAGCATAATCAAGATGCCTGTACTGGACTATGTTTATTTCATATTCTCAGCCTTCCGTGAGACTTTAAGACAAGTGAGGACTTTTTCACCAGACGTGATAGTTAGCCTAGGAGTTGTAGCCCTAGTCGCCGGGGTTATAGGCAAGTTATACAAAATCCCCTTCATCTACTATTGGATAGATGTCAGCCACAGGCTTATACCAGTTAAGTTTATTCAACCCATTGGATATATCATAGAACACGTAAACCTAAAGCTAGCTGATAAAATATTCGTTATCAACAAAAAGCTTGCCGATTACGTAATTAGGAACGGAGCAGACCCAAGCAAAGTTATAGTCTTAGGAGCTGGAATTTATCTTGACAAGTTTACTCTATCCAATAAATACTTCGTTATTAGAAATAGGTATGGATTAAGTGAAAAAGATATAGTATTGTTCTTCATGGGGTGGTTGTACAAGTTCTCAGGGTTGAAGGAAGTCTCCTTACAGCTGCTAAGGTCTAACGAAAATATGAAACTACTTATCGTAGGTGATGGTGAACTCTACGATGAGCTTCAAGAAATAAAAATGAGGCTGGACAAAGATAGCAAAATAATATTAGCTGGAAAAAGACCATATGAAGAAATACCGCAGTTTATATCTGAAGCAGATATTTGTTTGCTACCAGCATACCCGAAGGAGAAAATCATGCAGGACATAGTTCCAATAAAGATCTATGAGTACATGGCCATGGGTAAACCAGTATTAGCCACAAAGCTTCCCGGAGTAGTGAGAGAGTTTGGAGCAGATAGCGGTATAGTTTTCGTAGATAAGCCAGAAGACGTGGTGAAGACAGCTGCAGAAATCATTCGAAGCAACAGCTTAAGGTTACTCGGGATTAAGGCCAGGAAAACTGTAGAGAAATACGATTGGCATCATATCGCCGATGAGTTTGAAAAATGTCTAGAAGACTTGGTTAAAGGTAGGAATTTTACGCAAAATGATTGATATAGTTTTCATCACTTCTGCTTCTTTATCATTGCCAGTTAATCCACGCGCTAGGAAAATTGTAAAAACATTATCAAGTAAGTTTAGAATACTGGTGTTAGAATGGGATCGAGAAAAGATTCGTAAACCGTTTGAAATTATGAATAAACGTGTATTTATTAAGCGATTTAGACTTAAAGCCTCATATGGCGTTTTTTACTTACCTCTTCTTTGGCCGTTTTTCTGGTCCTGGATAATAGTGAATATTGTCAGTGCAAAACCAAAAATTATTCATGCATGCAACTTAGATGCATTAATTCCAAGCTGGATCTCGAGGCTCTTATTTTTTAAAAAGCCAAAAATTGTATTTGATAGTTTTGACAAATTTTCTCTAGCATTCATACCTCCTAAGTATAGACTGTGCTTCAAAATGGTTGATATTCTTGAAAATATTCTCACGTGTAATTCAGATGCTTTCATAACGGTTTCTAAAGAAAGATTGAAGACTTATGGTAAGTTCATACCTAATTTTGTGGAGATAATAATGAACTGTCCTGAGGATCTTCTTTCGAGAATTGATGATCTGATATTGAATAGCAAAAAATCAAAAGAGTTAATATTAGTTTATGCTGGGGGGTTGAGTCGAGACAGAGGTCTTACTCTTTTAAAGGAGGCGATAAGTAGCATTAATGATGTAAAATTGTATCTGGCAGGAAATATCGTCGATAACACTATTAAAAAGTTGCTATCTAGCTCTAAGATAAAGTACCTTGGTCTATTACCTTATGAAGAAAGTATAAAGCTACAAGCACAAGCAGATGTGATACCTATATTATATGATCCTGCAGTTCCAATAAACTTCGTTGCGAATCCTAATAAATTGTTTGAAGCTATGATGTTAGGAAAACCAGTAATAACCAACGTGTGCAGAGATATAGTAGAGGAAACTAATTGTGGCATCGTTGTAGACTATTCTCCGGAACAAGTTAGAAATGCCATACTGCAGCTAAAGAACAATCCATCGCTAAGGTCAGAACTTGGCAAAAATGGGCGAAAAGCGTTTGAAGAGAAATATAACTGGAGCATAATGGAAAAGAACCTATTGAAATTATATGGTCAACTACTTTCTGGGATTAATTGAATTGTCTGAGCCACTGGTGACAATAGTGACACCGGCTTATAATGCGGAAAAATTTATTTCATATACTTTAAGAAGTGTTATGCACCAGTCCTACTCTAACATACAGCATATAGTTATCGATGATGGCTCTACAGATAATACTGTTAAAATCCTCGAAAAATACAGGAATAGGTATAACTTAAATTATTTCTCTAAACCAAATGAAGGACAAACCATCACAGTGAATAAGGGATTTGACTTAGCAGAGGGAAGTATAGTAGTTTGGTTAAATGCGGATGATGTGCTCTTTGATAAATATGTAATTGAGGAAGTGGTGGAGAAATTTAGTACCGATTCTAAAGTGGATGTAGTCTATGGTCATACGGCAATAATAGATGAAAACAATAGATTGATAAAAATTCAATGCGCTCCTCCACGCTTAACTTATGCAATACTTCTTCAAACCCATCCTGCTGCTTGTGTCTTTTACAAAAAAGAGATAGTTAAAAAATATAAGCTCAATGCGTCCTTAAACTATGTAATGGATTATGAACAATGCCTCAAGATGTGTAGGGACGGAATTAATTTCGGCTTCTTAAATAAGGTACTCATAGGCTGGAGGCGACATAAAGCCACTAAGAGTCTAAGTAAAAAAGCGGAGGTAGAACTCGAGAGAATTAAGGTTGTGAAGAAATATGACCAAAAATCCGATGTTTATAACTGTTTTAGAAAATACTTTACATTATATCCATACTTATATGTCTTAAAATTACTAGGCATTAGTAAGGCCGTTAAATGCTATACCCAGAGAAACCATTTAGCTTTCGATGCTAACTTTGATTTCTTATTAAATCTTATATTTAGACAAGCGATTCCTTTTGTCACATAGAGATTAATTCCATGAAATATTGCTGTCTCTACGGTAAGCTAAACGTTTATCCAAGTTAATTTGTTAGGTGTTTTTGAAATTATTGGAATAATTACATTTTTCTCTTTAGTTTTACCGGGATATCTACTAGTGAAAGTAATAAGTAAACTACATAGGAAGAGTATGACCAACATTGATTGTTTTATATCAGGATTTATTATTTGGATTTTCTTCATTTTTTCATATACTTATCTCATGAATGTTATTGCCAAGGTTCAGTTCGCAACAACTTTTTACATAAACATGATCATATCTTTTTTAATTATCATCATAAGTATAGTCTTTCTAATAATACGTCATAATTACTATCCCTCAAGTTGGCAATTTAACAGGGCAGTCAGAATACGTATTAGAGTTAGCATTAGTGCTATATTGCTGTATATTACTCTGGGATCCTTACTCTTATCCGTTTTCATAGTTTCTGTCTACACTCCATTAATTAAACAATATGATGCAGTAGCACGCTATTTACCTATTGCACACGTTATTATATCAGGTTCACCATCCAATGGACTTGCCCATTTAGATTTAGGTAACCCCTTAGTTATGCCAATAATCTATAGCTATTTTCTTTTTGCTGGAAATCTCTTGTGGCTTAGAGTACTTACGATTATATTCTTCCTAGTATTACTTCTCTCCATTTGGCGAATTTATGGAATAACAATGGCTGAGTCTAGCTCTGGTTCGCTTGTTCCCTTAATTGCTGTATTAACAATGCCCGGTATTCTATATTTAATGTCAAAATTTACCCTATACTTAGATCTTGCTCTAACTACTTTTATAAGTGTCGGAATATATTCTCTTCTTATCTCCGAGAAAACCGTCAGCTTTAAAGCTCTTCTATTGGGCATTTGTATTGCTCTTCTGATACTTGTTAAAGAAAATGGTGTTCTTTTTGCTTTTCCCTTAATTATATTTACTTTGATTTCACTTATGGGAAAAAAGAACCAAAAATACGTGAGGTTAATAGTGCCTTCTCTTTTGATTCTACCGTTTGTATTTACATATTTTATAACCCAATCTCCAATGGTGGCCTCAAGTGAGCGTGTTATAGTTAACCTAGCTAGATTTTCAGTTTTAGGATTCTTTGCCATAATTTTCTCATCTATTCCATGGATTGACATAGCAAAAACAAGTTTCTTCGAAAGGGAAAAATCAATCTTCTATATATTCTTGCCATTACTTATCCCCATTGGAGTTTTGTCACGTAACATGATTGTGTTTGGAACACCATACCTTGCTCTTAATGCACCATTTGTTAATACATTAATGCAAAACGGTATTCTAACACCAGCATTTCCGCCTAACCCGCTTTCTTATTTCCTAGTGCACCAACAAGTAATTAACGAACTTTTTGTGGGTTCTATGCTGGTTCCTTTAATAGTGAGTTTATATTTCATTGTAAGAGAAAGGAAGGTCAAAACATACATTGTTTTTTCAATCTTTATGTTTTACATTTTAATTGTTGCTGCCTTTTATAATAATGATGTTGAAGGCGATAGCATGAGACATTTGGTACCGTTGATCCCATCGTTGGCGATTCTTATCAGTATGGGTGTTTCCAAAATTTCCAAAGCTACGGTCAATCTACAAGTTAAACCGGAATACCTACTATTAATCTCTTCAGGATTATATTGGATTATGCTTATTTCGAAATATAACTTACTAGGATCAGATTATTTAAGATTTTTGGCCCTTATTGCTAATAATTCTAAATTCTCTATGACAAATATTCTGGAAATGCTAGGTGCTTGGCTTCCACCACTGTTGTTAGTGTTTAAGGGCAGGGCATCTGGTAAAGTCTTACTAATAGGAATTATAGCTCCTGTGCTTCTTTTATTGAACATCTTATTGTCACTCAGTACTTTTATATGGAGTCCACATATAGTTAATGAAGTAAATCAAGAAACTCTTTCCTTTGCCTATCCTTATGCCGATGTATTTCTATATTTAAAAAATACTCTATCATCAAACTATAACGTTACAATAGCAGGGTTTGGACTTGGCCCGCTTATTTACTTTTTGCCAAACTATACTTATATTGAACTTGCAAATCCTGTGACTCTAGTTCATCAACTTAATCTGCTAAAGGGGGATGTCGGTACTACACTTAACAATTTGGCCAGTTCCGAAGTTTACTTTCTTATTCCAATCACCAAAACAGACTTTAGATATAATTGGTTGATCACACTTTCTAATAGCTCATCACTTCTAAATATTTTAATGACTGAGCAATTTCCGGAAGAAATCGGAGCTAGTACATATTATATTAAAAGTATTAAGTTTTCATATTTTAAGCTATCAAAAATTATGAAATTCCAACCTAGACAAACTTATGATAATATCACTTGGTCACTAAAGCTTGTTGATGCGGGTACGATCAATGTAACTTTTTATGATGCGGTAATAGAAACTTTTTCAGGTATGCATTCACGGTTTTACTTAAAGTATCAGTTTGTGACTTTGCAAGACTGGAGTTCTTTCGAAGCTATATGTGTGTTATGGTATGGAAATTCCACGTATTCGCAAATGAGATTTATGATTGACCTACCGAACCTTGACAACAGAATAGGTTGGAGTTTTACTGATGATTTCTCTGGTTGGAAATTGCTGACTTTTCCTTTTTCAAATCCGGATATTGCAATTGGTGCTTTCGACTTATCAAAAGTATCGGCAGTCTATATCGTTCAAGATTCCGCTAATGTTTTTGGACGGTGGCGCGTGGGTCCTATCTATTTGATAAAAAGCATTCCATGAGAAAACTTAATTAATTATGAGCTCCATGGAGGGTAAACAGATTGAACATATGCGAATCCTGATTATTGGGAATTATGGAGGGGTAAATTTTGGCGACGAGTTCATACTAGAGTCTCTTATTAAGTTAATGCAACGATTAGGAATATCTAAAAAACAAATATCGGTATTAGGATGGGATGAACAGTTTATCCAAGAAAGATATAGGGTTAACGGTGTATTTTTTGCACATCCCCTTAGCACTAAATTCTTTCGAATGTTGTTTTCTAAGAGAAACCTAATGAATGTTTGGCTGGCTTTTCTTAATGCCGATTTAATAATTATTGGTGGAGGCGGGATCATAGAAGATGCAACTCCATCTGCACTTATTCATTATTCATTACCCGTTATTATCGGTAATATTCTTGGTAAAAAAGTGACGATGTTTTCCATTGGAATTGGACCACTTACAACTTTTCTAGGAAAAGAGATAGCTAGGGCTACTCTTGACCTTTGCGACTTGATATATGTTCGAGACATCCGTTCTTATGTATTAGCTAACCAACTCAGTATCAAGACCGGTATACGCATAACAATTGATCCAGCGCTAGCTTATGTTCCCTCAATTAGTGTAAAGCACAAGAACAATCGATTACCGCACATAGGAATTCAAAGAATCGGTATAGCCTTGACAGTATATCCGAATGCCCGTTACCTTGAAGATAAAGCGGTTAATATCATTTGCAAGTTATTGTATCTTCTTCTACATGATGAAAAAGGAGCGATCATAATATTTTTCTCTGGTTCTGAAAAAAATATTCTCTACAAGCTTCAACGTAGGTTAGGCAATTCGAAATTACGACAAGTTATATATGTTAACACTAGGCAATATGAAGTAACTAGTATACTAGAAATTGTCAAGCAGCTAACATTGATGATTTCGATGCGCCTACATTTTGCGATAGCAGCAAAGACTTGTGGCATTCCTCTTATCCTATTGTCCTGTTTAGATAAAGTAAGAGATTTCGCACAAAATAATCGCATTCCGTTTATTGATCTTGATAAAGCTACTGATAAACTTGAAGCAAATCGCTTATTAGTGCGGTGCTTTAGTGATTATAGCATATGTAGTAATAAACCTTTGGAAAATCAAAAAATACTTCTTGACCATTTAACGGACATCATTACAGAAGAAGTCCCACGAAAATCTAAGGGAAGACGACTTATCCAACTGATTTGCTTATCATTACTATGGATGGTTTACGCTTTACTTAAGATATTGTCTAGCGCGCGCTAAACCTGGGATTAGAAGAGTAGGTTGATTGTGATAAGCTAAAAAGTATTCAGAATCAGGAAGCTTTAAATTTACACGAGCACTTCTTTTAAATGCGGTGCCTCGGTTTATGAGCCCGGTGGGGCATAAGGGGCGCTGCTTAACACTCTGCTTTAAAGCCCTGGTTCTATTCATCTTATTGCTGATTGCATTTCTTAAGTATCTCTACGTATTGCCAGTTTGCTCGTCTTCATTAACCCTTGTCTAGCATATTACCGTTAAAAAAGGTTTGAAAGAAGACTTCTGGTTTTCCTAGATGAGCAAGGTAACTCTGGAAATAATATGTTAATGAAGTAAGGGATCTTATTGGCTCTCTTACTGAGACTATTGAGATACTTGCTAATCCGAAGGAACTTGAAGGAATACGAAGGGGATTGATGGATTTTAAGAAAGGCAAAATTAGAAGCTGGAGCGAATTTGAACGGGAATTAATGAAAGAGGGTAAACTTTATCGTAATATGCTTTTCTTTTTTTCGCTCATTCCTATGATTCTTCTTTTGATTTCATCGACAACCATATTGGGAGCTTTTAATGATCTTCGTAAAAATGTATACTATGTTCCTGAAGGATGGGAGAACAATTTGTATGATATAATTTCTTACATAAACCAAAATTTTAGAGATAGTTCTAGTATAATTACATCATACGCCTTGCCTATAGCATACTTTACGGACCACCCAGTAATTGAGATAACTTCTGTAGACGGCATAATCAACTTGCTTGCAATCAAAAATATTACCGATGAAGAAATAGAAAATCTTTATTTAATTCACAATATACGCTATTTATTACTTCCTAAAATAGGGCATAGCTATTACAATTACTTTAGAAACATATGTGATAATTTTCCTTGGCTAGATTTAACTAATATTAATAAATCCCCATACATCATACTTTCTAGGGAATTCCCAAAGTTTAGATTATTTAAAATTATCACTCAAAATGAAAGCAGATCTTATTATGAGTTTTTAACATTTTTCGAGAATGAATCATGGGCTCCACTAAATAATTATAGTTTCTCATCGATTCTGAATGAAACTATGACATTATATTCAACAACGTATACCACTGAAGAAATTGTTGACGATGATAGTTCCTTTTTTATGAAAGCCAAAAACAATCCTCAGGATAAATTAAGCCTATCTGATGAGAGTGAAATAAAAGTACACGGGGATAATTCAATAAAAGTAGATATTAAAGCTAAGGAATGGGTAAGTATTAGGCATTTTTATAAAGCATCTCAAAACTGGAGTTCATTTAACAGAATAAGTTTCTATTTTTATGGTGCAAACACATCTAAACCCATTCGCATTACTTTCCATACTATTAAAGAGCAAAGTTGGCAAGATTTTTATGATCTATCTATAATCGACGATTTTATTGGATGGAAACTTTTTACCATTACCTTGAATTCCTTTAAATCTTATGGAACCCCCTCTTGGAGTAAGATTGATTTATTTGAAATAGGTTTTACAGGTAGAAATGCAACATATTATCTAGATAGAGTCGTGTTGGAAGGATATTCTGTGGGTATAAGGGGGCATATTCCTGCCATATACACTTATTCGTCTGAAGTAAGTATAATACTCTCTGTTAATACTCTATCTTTAAAATCCCCTCCTTTGCTTGAATTAGTTTCTCATTCTAAAGGTGAGAAGTTAACATATGTTCTACATGATGGTGTAAACTTAATAATTGTGCCTTCCGATTTTCTTCAGAGGGGTGCTGATTTAATAATATATTATCATCAAAGTGATACTGATGAAAGACTTCAACTCTACTATTTGGGTGTATTGAATCCTTGATAATCCTAAAAGGCTTACTTGAGCGTGCGCTTGTCATGCGATAGGGAATTGCTTCCATTCTTTCTGAAAGGCTTGTTTGACGCTAGCGCACGCTGTAAGGGTTAATGGAACAGGGTCCTGCATAGTCTAGAAGGTCGCGCTGAAATGCTGGTTAGATTTTTCAACGGGCTGGTGAGGAATGCGAGGCTATTTTTATTCGCCTTCCTACTGGCCGTATCTCTCTGTGTCTCCGCGTTTTCCCAGCCTGTTCAGACCTCCTTAACCCTTGTCTATACTCGTGCTAATGGCAGGATCGGCGACGTTTCTTTAACCTCCTCCGGCGAGCTCCTGTTCACCAACTATCCCACGAAGCCCGGCAGGCTTTGGCGTTTAACTAAAGGTTTTTGAGACGATTATCCACGGGGCTTCTAAGCGTTCTTCTGGCTTTTAAGAATATTTAAATACGGTTGGCGAGAATCCTATAATGGATATGGCGGAGATCGTTATAAGGATTCCGACGGAGGTTAGCGAGGAGCTTCTAGTCAAGTTAAAGAAGGATATAGATATGGTGGTGCGGCTCAGGGTTGCGAGAGAATTGTTGCTGAAGGAATGGGATGAGAGGTTTGCAAGGAGCGATTTGACGGAGGAAGAGTGTTTAACGCTCGGCAGAGAAGTCAATAAGGCATCTCTAAAGCTTTGGAAACGGAATTGAGCCCTAAAAATGGTTAAAAGTATGCAAGAATCCTTAAAGTATAATGGTTAACTTATAGAATATTAAACATAGGTATGAAATCCTCAAAGTTGATTAGATGGTTGTTAGAGGTATTCCACTATGGAACAGAATATGACAGGAATCTTTCTTCAGGAGCAATATTGAGGGCGTCCTAGTCATACTTGAAACCATCAGGAGAAGCAACGGGAATACTAGGCTTGTCCAAGTTTAAGTAACTTAAGCTAAGCCCAATATTTAAGATATTTAATCGTAAATCTTAAATACTTTAAACATAGCTTTTTAAAAAATGAAAAAATTATCAACCCTAGCAATGATCCTCCTACTAATACTTTCAACCGTCAGCATTCCAAGCTTAAAAGTTAAGGCAGGCTGGGCCAGTGGAACTATAACAATTAAAGCAGATGGCTCCGTAAAGCCTGCAGATACTGATGAGCTCAGTAACGATAGTATTTGGAATCATCCATACGAAATAGGCTCTGGTGATAAAGATCCGTATCCACTTGTTAAGCTCTGTTCCATCAAAGTTGAGAGCCCTTGGCCGATGTTTGGACGTGATCCTCGACATACTGCTCAAAGCCCATATGTCGGAGCGCAAACAGGGAAGGTGAAATGGAGTTATAAGATAGCCTCTAGTAGCTGGGGGTGCTCCATCTCCTGTTATAGATACTAAAGGAACAATCTATATAGGCTCAGATAACTCTTATTTTTACGCTTTTAATCCTGATGGAAGCTTGAAATGGAAAGGGAAAAGCGAAGAATATTGATAAGGTTCTTAGCGGTTTTCTCACTCATAATAGGTTTATCTGTTCAAGTTTATCGCATTCTGGTTTACGTCTAGGGGCTTTGTTGGAGAACCAAAAACTTTATATATACCATTTTTATCTTTATATAAAAATGCTGCGGACACGTGCTACGGTACTATTATTTCCAACAATTTTGTTTTTGTTTCTGATTCAATTACAACTTCATGTTCATGGAAATTTAACTCATCATTTTGAAAACGATTTAAGGATTATTGAGACTTCAATTATGAACAATAACATAGTGCATGAGGAATTAAAAAATGAACTGGTTAGCAGTAAAAGTGTAAACCTGTCATCTAAAATATCACGTTCTTATACCCTTATTAAGGGCGATGCTGAATGGGATCAAATTACCGGAAATGGAAACATATCTTTTATTTTTAATCTTAACTCATATGAGTATGAGAATGGTATTTACAGCTTTAATTATAGCCAATTCACAACAGCAGAGGGTTTTCCAATATTGCCTTTCATATCCGAGCGGTTCATTCTTCCTTCAGATGCTTTGGTAACGGATATCTTAATTACAGAGGATGAAAAGGAAATTCTTACACCTCCTTCACTTCGTATATTCATATCGGAGTCAAAGTCAAATAAATCTTCGGAAGGTATTATACAACTTTCTTCATATAATTCAACTTACGATATCTTCCCTCGAAAAACGGTCTATCTTAATAGCGTTCCTTCAACCGAGTATGGAGTTAGCTTATGGTGGCTATTAATTTTTCCATTTCAAGCATGTAGAAACGGAAGTGTCCTTCTCCATAAAAAGATTAATATAACAATAATATTCTTCTCTTATCAAAATCGAAGTAAAACGACACAAATGTATTCTAAGTTTCTAGAAGATGCGATGGCCAGAAGTAGCAATATTCTGAAAAATATCAATGAAATTGAAAAAGGCTTGCGAATAAGACCTAAGACCGATATTCATAACAAAGTACAAGGTTTTATTTTTATCGATGAAGAAAGTTTCTTTTCGACAGCAACTTCATTTTCCTATTTTTACGATGATACCGGCTTGCAACATTATGGCCTGATAATGCTCAGACCAAATGAAACAGAACTTATTCCACAAGCTAAGAAAGAGTTAGAAATGATGGGATATGCTACCCCAATTGTTTTAAACTATACTTCTTTGCTTAAATTGATCTCTGAAGAGTGGATTTACACTCCTGGAATAATCGTGACTGATATCAATTCATCTATTTTCTGCTCTTCTTTAGCATCCTACTTAAATTGGCCACTTTTGACATTTGACAAAAATTATTACGATGATATTCAATTTATACTTGATAAGTTCATTAAAAATTGTAACACAACTATAATATTTAGAGTGGGAAATATAGATTTAATGACAGTTCCTTCCAAAATAAGAGTATTTAACATTAGCTTAGACAACATTCCATATATTCTAGCCTACCTCCAATGGAATGATGGCTATCTTTCACGAGGCAAAAGTGAGATCCTTAACCTTTTCCTACAAAGTGTAGTAAATCCGGAAGATTATAATTCTTTTGCTAATCAAGATCAATCAATTAACTCTAAAGGTATTTATTATCTTGTTCTCTACAGTTCTAGTAATGATGACAACCTTCTTCCCGCAGCACAAATGTTAGCTAGCTATCGAGGAGCGTTACTCCTTGACGTAGCAGGTTATACATCAGATTCTATTAGGTTACTACTTAATTATTATAATCCTGTGTATGTGGCACTGTACGGAGATGGTGATAATGGTGAGGTTGATTGTTTTTTTGTTCCGGATATAGTTGGTGACCCTAATGACCCTTCAGAAACAGCAACAGATTTTTATTACATGGAGAGAAATGAGTGTCATCCTCCTGATACATGGCCATCTACACGTTTTTTAATAGATTCATTCGTAGGTAGACCCATAGCTGCATCTGATTTGGCTGCTCAGGAATATGTAAACTTAATTTATCTTTATGAGAATGGAGGATTATCAAGTTATGACTTCATAAGATGGGCTGCACTCTTCTCCTATGAATTCGGTTTTGGCGACGCTTCGCAAGATGTCCACAACTATCTTTCTGCTGCGGGAGCAACGTATTTAAGATGGTACAAAAGAAGTAATGGTGACTTTACAAAATCTAATGTTTTGTGGGAATTAGATACTGGCTTACAAATAGCATACTTTAACACTCATGGATCATATAGTTATATTGCAATGGGAAGTGGTTCTGCATTAGTGTCTTCCGATCTAGAAGGTCATGATTTTATAAATCATCCAACATATCTTCATGTTGATGCATGTCTGACTGCCCGGTTTGCTGGAGACGGTTTTGATGATATCGGTTGTATTGCAACCAGATTTATGGATCGACATATATTAGGATATGTGGGTTCAACGATGCTTAGTTGGGTCGGCTACTTCGATACTTTTGACAGATACTTTTTTAAATATATTCAAAGTTTTACTTCTTCAGTTCCATTAGGCATGCTTGTAGCATTTGCCTTAGAAGATTCCTATTATCAATTTGGACCTGGAGATTTTTGGGGATTAAGTGCTAAAGATAAGATAACAATACAAGAAGTAATGCTACTGGGAGATCCTGCTGTTAGACTATACTTTGGGAACGATGGAGCTCCTTCAGATGTCATTCCGCCTACCAATCCTACTACATACAGTTCCAATCCTCTGCCAAACGTATGGTCCAATGATAATACAGTTTACATCACCTGGTCAGGAGCATCTGATTACGGTAGTGGAGTCAACGGTTACTGGTATAGGTGGACCAAAGATAACCATGGGGATCCAACAGGCTATTACTATACAACATCAACGAGTACAACAAGCAGTCCGTTATCCGATGGAATTTGGTATTTTAATATCAGAAGTAGAGATAACGCTGGGAACGATGCCCCCGGATATGTCTATTGCGGGCCTTTTAAGATAGATACAACTCCTCCTGGAATTCCCTCTCCATCAGGGCCATCTGGGTGGACTGCTGATAGCACTCCGCACATAACTTGGAGTGCTGTAAGTGATTCTTTGAGCGGTGTCGCAGGATATGAGTATGCTATAGATCAAACCTCTTCTTGGACTTGGATAGGAAATATCTTAGAATTTGATACCCCTCCTTTACCAGACGGCTATCATGTGATCTATATAAGAGCTAAGGATAATGCTGGAAACTATGGTTCGCCTGGGTGGTGTTCTGTCTACATAGATACAATTCCTCCAAATACGCCATCATTAAGTGAAAGCCATTGTGGTTCTGACTGGACAACTCACAACTCTCCGTACTTCGCTTGGCCAAATCCTGGTGATACAGGTAGTGGTGTTGTCTCTTACGAGGGAAGTGTAGACAACGGTTCCCCATTCTTAGTATCGAGTCCGTATCATCCCACCTGGTCCGATGGGGTTCATACTTTTAGAGTCAGGGCAGTTGATGGCGTTGGCCTCAGAAGTAGTTGGTCAAATGTCATAACGATCAAGATAGATACGACTCCTCCTGCGGGTATTGTAATAATTAATGGAGGCACTGCTTACACGAACTCGCCTTCAGTTACATTAACTCTTGACGCTGTTGATGGAGTGGGAAGCGGGGTGGTCTACATGTGTTTCAGCAATGATGGTTTTTCTTGGAGCCCCTGGGAATACTATTCAACTTCAAAATCATGGGTCTTAACTCCTGGGGATGGAACTAAGACAGTATATGTTAAGTATAAAGATTATGTGGGTTTAGAATCTTCTCCTTCAAGCGATACCATAATACTGGATACGAGTCCTCCAACAACTCCTTCATTGTCTTCTCCAAACGATGGTGCGAGGGTTAATCCTAGACCAACATTTAGTTGGGTGCCTTCTAGCGATTCAACAAGTGGGGTTGCTAGCTATATTCTGGAAATAGATACTAGCCCTTCTTTTAACACAGCTAATCTTCGGAGGATAACTGGAATAACGGCGACAAGTTATAC
>JAWCEH010000038.1:0-17549 GCA_038859955.1 Bathyarchaeia archaeon
CTCCCAGCCTTGTGACGGCATATCCCAAACGTCATCCCTGTCACCATAGTTTGGTGGATGGTCATTGCTAGCAACCTCATCGCAACTATACATCCAGCCAGTGAATATTCCTATGTAGTATGTTCCAGGCTGGCTTGGAGCGGTCAGGTCGAAACTATACTGTTGTGAACTTGAGCCTGTTGGCGCCCAATTTGTAATACAGTTGAACCGCCCTCTTGTCCAGCTAGTAGTTCCTATTACAGGTGTTATCCATGAACCTGGCTGAACATTCTCTATTCTAACTCTTAAATATCCTGATAGGGATTGTCCAGGGTTAACAACTATTTGAGGATTGCTTGGGTCAAGCCTGACACCATTAACAAGAGCTTCTTGAAAATAAGCCTTGAGATAGTATTGTTGTTCTGCTGATACATATGAAAGGAAAAAAGGTGAGCTCACTCCGATGAGTATAAAGACGATGAAGAATATTGTCAGAATTTTGTGAATAATAGTTTTCGAGTTAGATGTTAATTTCATGAAAACAATTCCCATCATGATTATGTAAGTGGCTTCTCTTCTATATAATTTTTTCAATATATTTATTAGACGAAATCTCCGTCCGTACCTCTATGACATTAGAGACAAGAGTGGAAGGCGCATAGCTGTTTCAAACTCCCGGTTTGGGATAAATTGTTTTACCTTAAAGCTTTTATTATCTTTTTTCTCTGCATCAACGCATACAAATAATGCTTTTTACATTTTAAGTCGTTATGTTTATCCATGTATAATCTGTAATCTATTTTATAAATACGTATTTTGTATCATTAGAGACTTGGTCCTCATCCTTTGGTATAATGAGTAAACTGGTACCCGACTTAAGCCACTCCTCTTTAAATTCTAAAGCCTTATTCACTAAATGCTCAGGGTCAGTAAAAAGCTTTACTAAATGCTCGGTAGGCCATTTAGCTTCTATGATTAACGGCTTATTCACTATAATAGAGAATTCCATCTCCATTCCGGATCTAGAATAATCTCCACCCCATCCTACGAATATATATCTTGTCTTTTGTCTGGAGTATAGACTATTGTTTCACTTGCTTTATCCCCATCATAATACCGTTCAGCTCCCTCGATATAACTCCACTTCGTTATTGTCTCATCATAATACTATCTCTTCCAGTTAGCCTTTACAAATTTTGGTGAATCTACTATTAAACTCTCTCTAATATTTGACGATGTTAAGTCTCCGGGCCATCCTTGGAAAACCATTCTCAGTCTTAGATAAGTAGACAAGCGCTATTTGATCTTCCATCTCATAGCCCTTTAACTAAATATTCATACCTTTTGACCGAAGCTCACTTTATAAGCTGACAAGGAAAAATATTGATATAGTTAAAAGCACTCTGCTTTGTTTTAGTCTACGTGCCAAGCTGCAATCGAGGAAATTAAAGAGTATATGTAATGAAAAAGAGGAGAGTTTTATTGAGTTCTTATATAAATACAACAAGACCCCCTTGTAAATCTTAAGAGCTCAAAAAGCAATGTTCAGATAGCATAGATAATCATAGAGCAGCTACTCATCTACTCATTGATTAATATGACATACGTCCTAGAAAGCTCTACAATCTATTGACTTCTTGGGCATCATCTTAGAAGATGGGAGAATTTTACAGCAAGGTGAACCTACTAAAATTTTCCAAGATATTTTTACTCTAGTCCAACTGAAGTTAAAACCGCCTGAAATAGCAGAGTTTTTGAAAGTTAAAGAAGGTTGGGATAGAGTTGAAGAGCCTTCCATTGGGAATAGATGATGGTTTATCATTAATAACTGGTCTACTCGAGGAGATGAAATTAAAAGTGAAAGCATATAGCAAAGAAGTAGAACAACCTAAGATTAATTGAGAAAACATAGAAATTGCTGAGACCGTGGCAGTAACTATAATATTGATGATCACCAGATTCTAGGATGAAAAACGAGATCCACGTCATAAAAATCCAATTATCTTGATATTTCTAGATCTAGATGTAGATTGAGGCTATTCATATATGTGTAGAATAATATTTAAGTTAAATTTCTAAGACCTCTTTTGTTCTATTTCTTTCTTAAGTTCTTCATATGCTCTCTCGCTTATTTTTCCTTCAGCTTTTAGATGTTCTAATTCTAATAATTTAGCTTTTATAATTAAGTCTTCAACAGAACCAATTAAAGTACTAGAAGGCGGTGAGACTATCTCGTTAGTTTCACTGTCAAAGATGAATCCCTTTAACATGCCTTTAGATTTGACTTTTAAAAATGCGCTGAGAACAGTCTTTTCTGAGATATTTAAATGGTCTGCTACTTTCTTAACTCCAACTCTATCTTTAGTAGAGAGTAAATAGCCGGTAAGATCAGCTGCTATCTCTTCATCTATTTTATTACTTCTTGATTTAATAAAATCACCAAAAATTATTAAGATGAAGTAGAGTAAGACATAGTAGAATCTATTAAGAATTAGAGAAAGATTGGCAGATTTAGCAATTAGTATTTCTGCCATTATATTAAAGAGCTCTAACAAGATCATTACAAGGGGCATATACAACAATATCAAGCTACTTATATTGAGTATTAGTTTAAACAGGTCTCTCTTCATATTTTCTCCAATATTATTACTCTAATATTAATTTTTGATGGAGCATAACGTAGAAACATCTTAGTTAAAAGATCTTCCGAGGTTAGATGTTGAAGTTTAAGTCTTTAAAAAAGAGTAGATTTCTTATCGCTTGCGGTATTGGGAAGATTACTGACAGCGTCTGTACGTCATAAGAGTACATCAACGAAAAATATTGAAAATCCATATAAGATCGGATTAAACTTTCGATTCATTGGTATATAGTTTGGTAGGGGTTATTTCATGAGTATGATAGCATGTTTAGTAGTTTGAATGGGACCAATAATGAGCATGAGTCTAATCATATCATTTCTCTAGTAGAGGGTTTAAAGATTAATTATGATAAAGGCGGGTCTCAGAAGAGTTGTAGTAACCCATAGGATTCGCATAGTCAGCAACAACATTCGCAGATTTTATACCAGTAATACACTTAATAATACTACTAAGTGTTTTCAGATGAATTTTGTGGAGATACTTGTAAAACTTTAAGTTACTTACGTAGAGGATTAAGAATTACTCTCATGCGAGTTCTTTGCTCCTCAATCAACTCTTTAAGGTCAGGCTAAAAAAGATTTATTCTTCGTATAATCACATTTTTTAGTGGCTGAGAGCATGGGGGTAACTGCATCTGAGTGGACTATGCTCTCTTTATTATTGAATCATAAACTTCCTAATTCCAGAACGTCAGAGTTAACATTGTCAGACGAAATAAGAAACATCGGAGAAGTGAAAGAAATTTTAAACTCTCTTGAAAGAAAAGGCATAATAAAAATTGAAGAAGTTTTCGAACCTTCTATGCAAAAGAGGGAAGACAAAGTTTCCGAAGGCGGAAAGAATTACAAAGAGTTGGAGAAGATTAATCTATTGTACATATTAGGTGAAATTGATGCCGTTGAATATGAGAAAAGATTCTACGAATCATCCTTGAAAACAGAAATTGAAAATAAAAGAGATATTATACCTCTGACATCCATCGAAAGATACATTTCAATATCAAGATTACTTCATACAGCATTGACAATTATTAATTCTGAATGGTCTAGACGAGATTCACAATTTACAGATCCTGAAAATCTCGAATCGCTGATACGAAGAAGTGCATCTCAGATTCTTGAGAAAACTTTTAGCATGTTCTTTAGATACTTACAAGCTGTCAAAAAAGTAGTTGAGGCAAGGCCGGAGAAAATGTTTTTGATATTTATCTACCTATATCCATTCCTTAGAAATTTAATTGATGAAAAGAAAACCTTGATAAATAAAAAAGAAAGAATGAAAATTCTTAATGAAATGGAAGAATTAAAAAAATCTATTGAGGTCGAGAAAGAAATAATTAATGTCTTAAAAATGCTTAACGAGGATGAACAAAAAATTAGAATGCACCAAGATAAGCTCCACGCTTTGGAAAACAAATTCCACGAAATCAGCGCACGTGTGGAGAAGGAAGGCCTAGTAGTGAAGTTCCAACGCAGTGGAACTAGCTTCGATTGGATAAAAGATAAGCTAATGATGACGTTAGGAGGTATTCACTCTGAACATGGGTCGGATTTAGGAAGATTCATTGATGATTTATCAGATTTATTATATAGTGAGATATTTAAGAAAACACTATTCGTGACTCTTCAAGATAGGGATTTACTATACAATGAATTGCATTTACCTGTCCATGAGATATTAGGCGAAAGTGTTACGATGGGATCTGAGAAGGATTACTATTTTCTAAAGGTTTCTCTTATCTGGGTAAATGATCTCTGCCCAGTAATGTTAGATTCTATCATGGAATCTAATGGTAAAGAATTATCTATGTGTAAGAATCCCGAATGTTTTGTCGTATATCATAGGAAGTGTATTGAAAAGCTGCTTAAAACAAATGTCGCTACTTGTTTGGTTTGCGGTTCCCCAATAACTTGATGTGAACAAATTTTCCTTACTAGCTACAAAAACCGCATCAAGGAAGATTATATATATTGCTACTGCTATTATTCTAAATTGAAAATATGCAGTTTTTATTATTAGTGATTTTTTTGATCATAGTGGTGACGCAGATATTTTTATTTACAAGTAGGCGGAAGCGAGCACCTATTGTAGTACATGTAGCCGACGAAAAATACCCCGATCAATATAGAAAGATCGCCCAGAACAAAACCCACAACGGCAAATCTTCCAATATCCAGTCATTAATAGAACGTATCAAAGAGATAGATGAGAAGATTAACATTATTTTGGAGAAAGATATAAGCGATGAAGCTAAGAAAATAGTAATTCACGAATTGGAAGAAGAAAAGAAGAAGTTAGAGGAAGAAGTTAAAAAAATTAAGGATTTAACCTAAAATGTGGCCCATTTTTGCCTATCTACTCCTGATAAACTAGGTTAATTATTTGGCATTCTTGGTTTTCTCTAATCTTGAAATCGACTTGAATACTAGGCTCCTCATATCTATAGTATATGGACACATTGTAAGCTTGTTCATCAAATCGATGGAGTTCCATATTACTATTGTATTTTGTAACTTTCACCGAAAAATTACTCTCATCCACCCTGCTACTCGAAATGTTGATTATGAGTGAGAGAAGCCTATGAGTCATATTGTGATTCTTAAGTTGAAGAGCCACTAGCCTTACGTTTTGTCGAAATTGATCACATTCAGAGGGGAGTTGCCCAAGAGAAGACATTGGTAGTATTGATAAAGATAGATTTCCAGTATGAATCTTTTCTGTTGTTGTAGTAACAGTGGTTATTGTGCTCATCTTTGTAACCGTCGCAGCGTAGGTAACAGTTGTCGTTGTGGCACTAGGCATCAATGCGAGCCAAACCGTTGTTGTACTTGTCGTTGAAATCAATGGTGATATCAAGTGAGGGGACATTGCAAAAATAGCTATAATTAATGCTAAAAGGGAAATTATTATCGAGGTTCTACTTTCCCGGTTATGTCTCGTAGATCTGGGAGCACGTGGCCATGCATTTAAAAGTTCGTATTCCGGTGGCCCTGGAGGTGGTGTCTGGACGAGCTTTATATCATATCCTTCTCCTAAGAATTTCGGCTTCTTTCTACTCATGGATCCTCCTCCACACTGCATAGCTCACTCTTATTGGTTTACCATTCATTGACAGCTTAAAGAATCCATATTCCATTTTCGATGGGTCTACTACTAGGGCTACATGGTATGGCTGATTAAAGAAGGTAATCTGTGACATTATATCTATGTCTGAAAGGAACAAGCCGTATCCTGGATGTGAATGATACCACCCGACAATAAGATGTATATTATCATTATATTTTTTCTCTAATATTTTAATGGCGTTTGCTACGGCCTCTGCATCCATTATAACGTGATAGCTGTTTCCGGTGCCTTTCACCGGGATATAATCATCTATTAAGGTGAAGTATTCGTCGTTCCATTGACAGTACATACCAACCAAGAAGCCTATCACCTCTTTCGGTACGTGACTTCTGCATTCACTGATTATTCCTTTAATCAAGTAGTCGAACGTGTGAACATGATATTTATGCCATCTCATGTCAACTAACACCTCTAACTATAGGTTTTCTATACGTCTTTTCCATCGTCGGGCTTGTATGTTTTGGTAAGATCCCTGCGAAGAACAAGGCGGCTTCTTGGCATATGGGCCTCTTTAGAGCTTCTCTAATGTCTGGATTAGGGTTTTCAATGAGCATCTTAAAACTCTCGATAAGCTTATCCAAGGTGAATGAAGTTAGCCAGTTTACATAGACGGCCCAGCAAACAGCACCGGCATATTCATCGTCTAAGTAATCTGGTCCAGGTAGTATATTTGGATGAAATATATTCGATCGATATCTAATTCTTACAGGAGCATTATATAAGGGGCGTCTTAATGGATTCTTTAATGTTGATAAGCCCAGAGGATAACTCCTCAAGATGTATAGATCGAAGTCGTGGCGGAATGTTGTATCTATTCTATCTCCAAGCTTCACATACGCTTTTGCGTATAGATTTCTAAACTTATAAATTCTGATAGCTTCTACTTCATCAATACCTACAGGGGTAGGTATCTTTACGTATTTCCCAGTCTCTTTCTTGATATCATATAAGTTTTCCACAGTGTATTTGAGGTCTGGAAACTTCTTTACGAGCTGACTTTCTTCATTCTTTAACCGTTCAAGGAGCCATTGTAGAGGAAACATCTACTTCCCCCTTCACATGACTACAGATCGGGCAATCAGGTCTCTTAGGTACATCATATACAATCCAGTCATTAGTAATAAGGTTAACGCTTATCATTTTACCTATAGCAGGTTTACCGAGACCTGAATCATCATCACTGGTATTTTTACTAAATAAGATTTTAAGAGCTTCTTGCACTTGTATTGCTGCTACTAGAGAGCTTGTTGTAGGTAAAGAAGGCATTTCAGGGCCTTCAATCACTCCTCTCATACTACATTGGAGACGCTTCATCATTTCAATCCATGATTCTTCAGAAAGAGAACATACATAGCATGGTGATGAAGGAGGTAACATTACGAATACATTTCCAATAGGCCCCCACATTCCACCATCAATGTAGGGAATGTTATGATAATATGCTATTATGGTCATGTGAATTCTACTTGCAATATTATCAAATGTTCCGAAGACTAGATCCGTTTTCTTCTCGGTGAAGATTGGATGGTTATAGTTTATTCCTTGCGATCCTATCTCGTCCATTAACGGTACTATTTGAACATATCCGTAAGGATCAAGTTCCTTACCTCTTATTGAAATCGCTTCAACCTTTGATCTCTTTTGTTCAGCATCTGCTAGTCTGAAAAAGACGCATCTATTCAAGTTAGATTCCACTACTATGTCAAAATCTACCACGTATATCGTCCCGAAGCCCAACATAATTAAGCATTTGATTATCTCATTTCCAAGGGCACCAGCTCCAGCAACTAGCACTCTTGTTTTTCTCAGGAGTTCTTGATCCCATCCAGGGATAATTCTTTGCCTATGAGATGGATCTACATCAGGATTAAAATCACTTATACTTAGGACCCTAGGCTTAAGGTTTCTCTGATCTAGTGATGTAGTCATCCTCCAGTAACCCTGGCCACTAAGTATACTTCTGCTCCTTCACTTCCGTATAAATATCTTGAAGATATCTTCTCGTTTGGATGCATCTGAACAAATCTTGAATCTAGAAGTATCCATTCATAACCTTCCCCAGGCGTGGGTCTAATGAGCCCAGACTCTATTAAAGAATCAATAACATCCTTTGCAGTATTTTCTTCAAAAATTTCCAATTCATATCTTTTTCCCGATATTCTATCCCGAACGATCAACTTCATGTCTCTTCTTCCTCCCTACTCTCACCTCTAACTATTGGTCTTCTCTTGTAGGGAGTTTTTGGAGGTGGACTCGGCGGGGGAGTTGGTGGAGCGACGGGGGGAGCTACAGGAGCTCTCTCCTTCGGAGGTCGAGCACCAGCCCTTAACATATAAATAACGATTAAAGCTACCACTACTGCTATTGCCACACCCGAAATCCCAGCGATTATCACGGTGATGTCTTTGGTAGTGGTAATTGTAGTTGTGGTAATTGTGGTAGCCGTAGTAGCACACGGCTGCTCATTCATCGCGTAATCAAAGAACCTATATTCCGTTGTGAGTCTCCCTTGGGAATCAAGTATCCTCAATTCAAACTGGTATTTGCCGCATGGAGCCTTTTCATCCATCCACATCGGACCGAGTTTTTCCTGAATATTCGCGCGCACAAGTGCTCCTTGAATAAGTTGTATAGGTGAAGGGCCGGGCGTGCCGGGAGGAGTATGGAGCCAAACATCTACCCTTGCGTCATATGGTAATGTCACCGATACGACTATCCCCTCTCCTCTGAGGAAGCTACTCTTTTGAACACCTTTATCATTCTCTAAGACGATAATTCTCTGAGCGTTTACAAAAGTCATAGATGCTAGGAAGATAACCAGAAAAGTAATTACTATATAACTTTTTACCACATTATTCATGTTATTCACTTACATAAAGACCTTTATATAGTTTATGACTTAGAGAGAATAATAGATAAATGTACTATGAACCATCATCCATCAATAGCTTCCTAAATGAATGTAGACAACCATGAAAAGATGTGGAGAATTAAGATGCATGGTAACTGTCATAATTATCCTGAAACACAATTATGCTCATCATTGCTGTTTCTGTAATAGTTATAGGCGTTTTATTGGTTATTGCACTGAAGAGGAGAAGACGTAAGCCCATAGTTATAGATGTTAGGGTAGATGCTATCTAACAGTATGAAAAGTAAAATGGAAAATAATATCAGACCTTTAATCTAGTTTTTTAATAAAATTTTTATACACGTTTACATGTATATGTGTTGAAGTATGAGTAAGTTTAATGATCTTGAGGAGAAGTTACATAGATTGAAAAGATTATATGATGAGGGAGCAATATCCTTTGAAGCCTATGAAAGGTTAAGAAAAGAGTATTGAGGAAGCAATAGGAGTAGCGTTTAGAGAACATATTGAAAAAAGTAGAGGTGAGATCAGAAGATACAGAAGAGAGGATTTCTTTACCGCCAGACGTATTGCGAGGATGGTGATTTTTATTGCATTAAGTATTGCATTAAGTATTATATTAAGAATCCTGGATTCATGTCCGGGTTTTTTCTCAGTATTAGCGTGGGGATACTAGAAGGTGGCATAGTAATGGCGTTAATAAACGGCCACATTTTCTACAGAATTCCATTCATCATATTAAGCATCATATTAAGGGTCATTGCTGCTGCTATATTTAGATTCGGCGGAACAATTTTTCCCAATAGATGGAGTATAAATCTTATAGTCGCAATTTTACTTGGAGGTACATTTTATGGATTCAGTTTTCCTATACTGAACCTTTTTCTAGGCCAGAACTTGGCAATTCCAATTGAAAGAATTCTCTTTTATTTAGTGCTCTCATACATTAACACAATCGTCGCCGCTATAGCTTATGGTATAGTTAGTAAAGCGAGACTACTTTGAATCTTATTTTATTAGTCTAGATCAAAAGTCTTCTAATATTATCCTAACAGCAATTAAATCCTTCTCTCCTAACTCGCTCAGCAATGATGCTTCTGATCTTATCGGAGGTTTTGCCCTGCTTGCAGCCTTGTAACGGATAGGGACCCAATAACATTCGCTAACTTAGCAGTAATGTTCAGTTGCATATTTTTGAAATAGCGAATAATATGGTCGCGTTAAATGCGTCTGCTCCTGTAGGATCAACTACATTGACGCCTACGCCGGGCTCCCTACGAGATGCTTTAAGATACATCCATTTTCTCCCATCTTAATTCTACTAACTTAGAACTTAGTTAGGATATTATGAGACGTTAGCACTATCTTAGAAGTTACTCCTAGTAGCTTCACGAACTTATCGGAGAACAAAGAGGTAACAGTTAAGCTAGAAGCACGTATTCCATCCCTCACGGATAGGATAGCATATACAGTTTACTTTTGATAGAATCCATGGATATTGACATACCAATTACGATTTTTATTATCAATACTCTCATCCCCCAGATCTCTGTAAGTAGATACGAAGTTAGAGAGGGTAAAATTACTGAAGTGCAGATAACTTTACAAGACTTAAAAGGAGAACTGGCTCGGGATGCTAACGTAATTGCTATAGTAGGAAATGCTTCAGTGAAATTTAATCAGGCTATCTCAGGTATTTACCTAGCCAACATTACCACTGTAAATATGTCTTTGGGAAGAAATGTAGTCCACATTAAGATTGAGAAAACGGGATATAAACAAATAGAAAGAGAGATCGAAATATATGTTTTCATTTCCGGAGATATTAACCTAGATAATATTGTGGATTATAAGGATCTTGCAATACTTGGCAGATTATATGGAGTAAAGCATATGGATCCTAATTTCGATATGAGAGCGGATCTAAATGAAGATGGCAGAATAAATTATAAAGACCTCGCAATATTGGCCTCAACTATGGGCGAAAGGCCTGATAGATTAAATGTTACCATCAATAGTATCTTCATCCTTATGGGGTTCTTAGGAAATGGATGCGTCACTCTACAAACCTGCTTAAAAGAATATTGATTTTACAGGTAAATTTGAGATGAGCAAATTTACAAAAAATATTAAGATTCAATTGATATTTCTGCTGAATCGAAATTTTTATATGTTGTTTTTAAGAACGTAACTGTGGCCGAAATGAGTGTATTTTCCAGCAAGTCTTTGCGAAACGTATCTATATCGACTATGATTTACATAACTCTAATGTTAATGTTGCTGGTTGTTTTATTGACTTTACTATCTTTCATGCCAGTTTATGGTCAAGCTCTCCAAGCTGATGTCTGGACAAATAAAGGTGGTCAAGGTGTTAATAATCTCGACGGCGGAACATATGTTATAGGCGAGGTAGTAAAGATTTGCATTAATCTTAACATGGATGTTAATAGGCTGAAATACCATGTAATAACTCCTGACGGAAGAGATGCGGTTTACTATGATGGGCCTATATCAGCCGGCACTCGTTGTTTTCAGGGAGTAGAAATTGGTCCTCTAGGAGTTCAAAGAGTTATAGCTGAAGCATGGAAAGATGGTCAATATGCATTTGATGAAGTTAGGTATAATGTTGTGGGTTGCCCAAGCCACAGCCGATATTTAGGCGTTAATATATGGGTGATCAACGATGATGATGTAGAGGTAACCGGATGGTTTAGACCCGTCGGAATTAGCTGGGGTGACTTCGTCAATTTCTGCTGGAACGGTTATCCAGGAGGAGATTACTTTATCTCTTATCTTAGAAACGAGCTCCTAAATCCTATGCTCGGTATCAGAAGCTCATCTACCGTTGGAAGCGGAATCGATCAATCAAAACAGTGGGTATGGCTAAAATTAAGAGTAAAGTTTAGAGATCTCTCACTCTCTGATTACAACCTAAAGATACTGAGATTTAAAGATCCAATTAAGAGTACTGGAAGAGGATTCATTGATGAGGTTCGTTTAACGTCTTTTAGAGAGATCTGGAAAGCTATACCTCAACCTACAAGCATATCAAGAATGTATGCTGATTGGATAAATATAGATGCGGCATCAGCTCCTCTCGATTATGAAGTTTATCTCTATCCTCTAATTTCCATTAGAGTGAGAGTTGAAGATATTCCGCCAGGTGTCTCGGTCTCGATTTTAATTAATGATGTTGATGTTGGTAGCATAAGTCTTGGAAGGTACTTGGAGAAGATCCTAATTGGTGGAGACTATATGATCCGGGTTCAGCCAGACATAATAATGTACAATGAGGATGTAAGGTATAGGTGCAAGAATAACATCTATCGTTTAACGAGTTCGGGAGAGATAGTTTTCAAGTATAATGCTGAATACCATGTGAAAATTTCCGTACAATCTCCCGCTGGCAGAGCCGGATTAACCATAGATGGTAGCTACTATAGTTTTGAACAATTACCCTTTGAAGATTGGTGGGAGGATAGATCTACGCATCGAATTATTGCCGATAGAGAAGGCAGTTTGATAAAAGTCAGCGAAGTCGAACGGAAGATAGCTAGATTCTATGGCTGGAATGATGGAACATCTGCTCAAGAAAAAACTATGTCCATTGCTGGACCGTTAAATCTCATTGCATTATATAATCTTATAACCCAATACTATGTAGAGGTTAAGAGTGAATATGTAAGAGCAATAGGTAGCGGCTGGTATGATGAAGGTGAGCAGATAAGCATCGGGTTAGAAGACTATGTACAAGAGGACCAGAAAGCGACCTCTTACTTATCTAACAGGGAGAGAATGGTATTTCAGGGCTGGTCCGGGGATTTAACATCACAAAATATTAAAGAGATTCTTACCGTGAACTCGCCCAAATCTATAAAAGCAGTCTGGAAGAAACAATATTATGTAGAGACTATTACAAATTACAGCCATGTTGAGGGGTCCGGTTGGTATTATGAAGGAGATATGGTAAAGATAGCTTTAGCTGAAAATATAGTCTATACCCCAGATAAGAAGACTAGATATGTTTTTGATCATTGGCGTGGAGACTATGAAGGAGTTGAGAAAGAGTTTTCAATAATATTGAACAAACCATTAATTATCGAGGCAGTATGGTCTACACAGTATCTAGTGGAACTTTACACAAATCCTCCAGGATTAATAAATGACGCCTTAGAGTTTAAAGATAGGTGGATTACCTCAGGTGAACTGTTATTTACCGTGATTAGAGAGGAGATCCAGGTTTCCAATGATACGAAATATGTATTTGTAAGATGGGTGACCGAGAATGAGGTCTTATCTTCTACAGAGATAAAGAAGATTGTAGATACCCCTACAAGGATAATTGTGGATTACGAGCCATGGTATTATGTATTTGTTAGAAGTGATTATGGATCAGCATCCGGTTCTGGTTGGTATAAGTCTGGATCGAACGTCAATATATCTATTGAGCCTCTAACTGTAGGATTTCTAATAACTTACATCTTCGATGGATGGTCTTTAGATGGGGAATACATATCAAAAGATGCTGTTCTCACATTAACCGTTACTAAGCCATTAACCTTCACTGCGAGATGGAGAACAGATTACACTCAATTAACAATCTTAATAGTGTTCATAATGTTGGGCTCTGTGATCGGAAGTAGCAATATTATTAAGCTTAGAGGAAAGCCATTATATAGAGTTATAGGAGGAGAACTCGCTGGATTATTAAGGATACAGTCTTCTCAAAAGAGAATAGAAGAGAAATTGAAGAAACTAGAAGAACTTTACCAGAAAGGCGAGATAAGCGAGGAAGCATACATTCGTATACGAGAAGAACTGGAATCAGAGCTTATAAAAGGAGTTAGAAAGGAAGGTTGATAATAAAATTACGAAATGAAAATTAATATACAGTAAAAACTCCACGAGTTATCCGAGTTGTCTCTTTCTTTCCTCGTATTCTTCTTTCAGAATTTCATATGCTCTCTCACTAATTCTACCAGTTTTATATAGTTCTTCTAATAACATAAGCGAATCATTGATTTTTTAAGCTCATCTCTCCTGATCTTCTTCTTAATAGATTTACTTATCGCAAACATGACTAAGCTCACTACAAAAACGGCTGCAACGATTATTGTTATCAAAGGTGTGTAGTCAACTCTCCAGAGAGCTTCTAGCCTAACAGGCTCGGTGACTATAAAGTCGTATGTAGCAAAATCTGAGATTTTCACTCTGTTTCTATTCCACCCATCGAAGATATGCACTATTGGGAACCCATATTTCGTAGGAGAAATAGAGAGTCGAACTTTTGAGCCAGAATTGTACCACCCAATTCCAGAGATGTTTCCATAAGGGCTTTCAGCTGTTACTTGATGCCACGGCTCATAGATTGCTTTTAACTTTATAGGTTTGAAAACATGCATCTCGATTGTACTTTCAAATCTATTAGCTTCCATTATATCTCCTGACCACTCTTTAAATGAATACTTTGTCCCAGGAGAGACCAAGACCTCCTTCGCTAGCTGTATGAAGACTGCTTCACCTTGTTTAACCCATTTTTCATTCCATTCTAATACTTTGCTTACTAAGTTTGGAGGCTCGACGCTAACTTTTATTAGGTACTCGACCTTCCATGTTGCGACAAGTTTCAAAGGTTTACTGACCCTTATGGAGAACGTGACATTTTGGCTTTCGTAGTCTCCTTCCCAATCAATGAATGAGCATCTGGTGCAAGTATCTACATAAACTACTTCAGAATCTAGACTAATCTTAATTTCTTGTCCCTCATCATACCATCCTGAGCCTGTAACTTTTCCGCAATGTGAGCTTACGTTTACGTAGTATTGATTCTTCCATACGGGCTTGATCAATATATGGGAATTAGCTACTAGCGACAAGTTAATAGTAGGCACTTTTGGCTCTCCGTTTACTAACCAACCTTCGAGCCTATGTCTTACGAGATTAGAATACGGTTTATAAATTATTCCACCGCTTGCCATTTCTAATCCATGGATTGTAATATTAACTCTAGATCCTTTAAGATACCACCCGATCCCTGAGACTTCATCCACAGAAAATTCTAATCGAACGTTAACGAAACCTAGTTTTTGATAGAGCATAGCTAGCGATGCGACCACCATACGAGAACTAAGCTCATTAGATGGTGATGCATAGCTGTTGATAAACCATCCCCTGCCAATTTTATAGGCTGCTATAGCTCTCCATTCTCTGTTAGAATATAACGTGAAATAAGGCTGTAGAAGAGACTTTATCATCCTTTCATTTTTAATCATATCTTTCATAAAGTGCATCTGAAGAGAATCTCTTAATAATTCAGCGTCGGGTTCCATGCTAGCATACAAACCATATTTCTCAGAGAAGGCCCATGCAGTTGGATCTCCTAAGAAAAGCTTCAGGCCCATCTCACCTACTCTATATGCCCCGCTTACATCGCCCCCAACCCATTTATACATTCTGTTGCCAACATAGTAGAAAGGATAACCTGCAATGTTAACCCATATCCATCCACTTTCCCCTACGGCTTCTCTAATATCTCTGAGCAGTCGTAAGTATTCAGGTGTTTCATTCCTTACGTATCTTCTAGAGATTGGAACAAGTTCACCATGAGTATTAATAACTACTATGCCTCTAGGTTGTTCTAGCAATAGTTTGTCAAATTTGCTAATCTCGTCTATGATCTCGAACTTAAATCCATACTTATTCAATTCTGATACGAGTTGCGTGGTAACGAAAGATGGGGTTGTCCACATACCAGGGCTTTCACGTATGTTTAACACATAAATGTTAGGTAAAGTTGTAAAAAATGTCTCGCTTTCCTCGTATAATTTGAGTATGATGAATGAAAAGGCTGCTTCGCCTCCTAACTCAAAATATTCTAACAAGATTCTATGAGATTTTGACTCTGAAAAACTCACCTCATATGAAAAGAATTCATAAGGGAGCGGCCCCCATTTATCTAGTACTAATTCATCATCCAGATAAAGCCGAAAACCATCATCTGAGCCTATTATAAATAACCATCTTCCATAGTCAAGATAAATTGTACGAGTTGAGATAAAACCTACGTAGTCTTGTTTACCGTAAGCTAGTACACCTGGCCCCCAATGATTACTAAACATTAAGCTTTCTTCATGAGGGCCGTATCCTAAAAATTCGGTAAATCCATTTTTTAATGGATCATATGAATACCATATACGTTCCCACATATAGTCTGGATAAGTTAAATTGGACCTAATATTTGGAATTAAGCCATCATTTTTATTATTATTCTGAATTGGCTGACCTAAATCAACCTCATTAAGATTTTTAGAGGAATTCACCATTGCCTGTTCAATTATATAATTGTATACTTGCGGATTTTGAGGAATTCCCACGTATTGGCTTGAAATATTTATGTTATCATTAATTTCTGTGGCAAGCGAGACTGATAAAGTTAAATGAAAAACAGCTAATAACGTTAACATTAAAGTTATATATCGTTTTCCAACTTCAATTCTATGCTCTTTGATAGTCTTTCCAAACCTCTTTTCTAATGTCTCCTTACATAGTCTTATAAATTTACTCAAACTTATCTTTAAATCATAAGCGCTCTCCATTTTATTTATCATTGAAAGAATATGTAGGAGAAATATAGATTTTACGTTAATAGTCTATTATCTTGATGCCCATGTGTTAACACAAAACAATGTATACTTAGGCATGACGCATAACATGAATAACATTGGGACCTTAAGTAGCATGTTTTTGAGAGAAGTTGAAGAGACTAGAAGAACTTTATCAAAGGGGCAAAATAAATGAGGAGGCATATCTATCCTATACTCTTGACAGTATCCAAGTTTATGTTGTTGTAGAACTTCTTGTTTCTATCCTTGAGCTCCCTGAACCATTTCTCTACCTGTTCCTCTCTCCAAACGTCTCGTGAAAGTATTCTGTACCCAGCCCCCTCAAGCTCATCGATACCATGGACCCCTATTAACCACTGTCATCGGCTTTCTATTACATACTTTTAGAACTTTCACGGAGTATTATAGCGTTAAAAACACTATCATAAGAAGCCCCGAATCCTAGTAATTCTCCAGAATCTACATCTATGGCAGACGATAAATAGATTATGGCCTCCTTGAGCTTAAGCTTTGTCTCATCCACCGCTATAAGCCTCCTAGCCTTTAGCTCGCAAGGTATCCTGAGTATGAAGACCTCCCCATACAACTACCATGAAAAATGTACTCTAATACAGCTAAAACCTTCATCTTCCTACCTTTTTATTACGTTCAAAGCAGTGGAGATTGAAGGGCGATGTATCCGCGAGGTGTAATCACCAAGTAGCTTAGATACCTCATTATTCAGGCGTTATTAAATTGCTGTCAACAACGTATCTAAGAAAAGCTTAAATAAAAATTGAAAATTGTTGCCAACAATGTAACTCTTATTTACTACCAGTATAACTACCTTTTAGGGAATAATATGGGTAAGTATGTGACAGTCTCTACAAAAGTTCGAAGAGAGCTGAAGGAAGAAGCGGAGCGATTAGGAGTTAAGATCTCTGAAGTACTCAGATGCGCTCTAGAGGAAGAGGTTAGAAGACGTAGAATTGAAGATCTTGAGAAAAAGCTCGAGAAACTTGAGGATGCTCTCGATAGGCTTGATATGAACAGAATAGTGCGGATGATTCGAGAAGATAGAGAGATGAGATTATTTAAAAATGGGAAAAGTTTTCCTTTTTGATACGTCTTCTCTAATATACTTACTAAAGCTCAGAATGGCTCTGTTAACTTAAGCCATCTCCATCACCCCTCTTATGTTGTGGATTATGCTTAGCGTTTCAGGCTGGCTGAATAGATGGAATAGGTTAAGCCACCTCCAGACATGCTCTAGAATACATTTCTTCTTCATGCATGGGAAGTGGTCGTCGAAGCTCTCGGTTCTATCCT
>JAWCEH010000039.1:0-14933 GCA_038859955.1 Bathyarchaeia archaeon
TTCAGGATATTCCTCAAGTCTACTACGAAGCAGCAGAAGTCGACGGGGCTAGCATATTCGCGCGCTTTAGGTACATTACATTACCTTTGCTGAAACCAGTATTACTCTATCAATTAGTTGTTATTTCGGTTACTTCATTTCAAGTATTTACGAGCGTGTTTGTATTGACGCAAGGAGGACCTGGAAACAGTAGCAACGTGCTCGCTCTTTATATGTATAATTTAGCTTTTCAGTGGGGACGATTCAGTTTAGCATCGGCAATAGCTATAATGTTATTCTTAATCTCGCTTCTTCTCACACTAATAGAAATTAGGCTGCTTAGAAAGGGAGGGGTTGTTTGGTGGTAAATTACAATCATATTATTAGATTTTTAATTACCGTCGGGAGATATCTTTTGATCACATCACTCTCCATTATTTTCGTTTTTCCATACATTTGGATGTTTCTTTCAGCACTTAAAACCCCCGGAGAAATTTACTCAATACCAATAACCTTATTCCCCAAAAACCCACAATTTGAAAATTTTATTAAAATCTGGTACCTAATGCCTATGCTCAGATCGTTACTTAATAGTTTACTTGTTGCTGTTTCTCAAGGACTGATATCAGTTCTAACAGCAGCTCTTGCGGGTTATGCACTTGCTAAGTTTTCATTCCCTGGACGCGATACCATATTTAAGTTCATCTTATGTGCTATGATGCTACCGGACTTCATTTTCATAATACCAAGATTTCTCCTTATCTATCATCTTGGATGGATAGATAGCTACCAAGCTCTTATCTTTCCATTAAGTGTAAGCGCATACGGTATTTTCTTGTTCAGGCAATTTACGCTTACATTACCAGATGATTTAATTGAAGCTGCACGGGTAGATGGATGTTCTGAATTAAAGATTTTTTTCATCATCATACTTCCAATGTTAAAACCTATAGCTCTTGTTTTATTTGTTTTTAAATTTTTAAGTGCGTGGAATGAATTAATATGGCCGCTTGTAGCTACCCATAGTCCTGATGTTTGGACCCTACAAATAGCGTTATATCGTCTTATTGACGCAATGTATGGAAATATAGCATATATACCCATGTTGCTCGCAGCTGCAACAGTTAGCTCTATACCGACTATAATACTTTACGTAATAATGCAAAAATATCTTATTAAAAGTATTAAAATTAGTGGGCTTAAAGGAGCATGAGGAATATATGGCGAAAGTTCTAGTTAAAAATCTTACAAAGAGATTTGGTAATTTAGTAGCCGTAGATAACCTTACTATGGAGGTTGGTGATGGAACTTTCACTGTTTTGCTAGGACCTTCTGGTTGTGGGAAAACGACAACTCTACGATGTATAGCTGGACTCGAGAAACCCGATATGGGTGAAATTTACATTGGTGACAGGCTTGTTAACGAGCTTCACCCTAAGGATAGAGATATAGCGATGGTTTTCCAGAGCTATGCACTATACCCACATATGACAGTTTATGATAATTTAGCCTTCCCACTCAGAATGCGAAAAATTCCAAAGGAGGAGATAGAAAGGAGGGTAAAAGAAGTCGCTGATCTCTTGCAAATCACAGATCTTCTAAATAAGAGACCAGGTCAGCTAAGTGGAGGTCAGGCACAAAGAGTAGCATTGGGTAGAGCCATAATTAGACAACCTCAAGTTTTCTTAATGGACGAGCCATTAAGCAATTTGGATGCAAAGCTTCGAACTTACATGAGGGCAGAAATTAAAAGATTGCAGCAGGAATTAGGGGTTACTACAATATATGTTACTCACGACCAGGTTGAGGCTATGACGATGGCGGATAAAATTGCAGTTATGAACAAAGGTAAGCTGCTTCAATATGACACTCCTGAGAATATATATAATTATCCAGCAAATAAGTTTGTTGCAGGTTTCATTGGAAGTCCCCCAATGAACTTTTTGGAATGCACATTTAACCAGAAATCTCTATCTCTTGACGCAGGAGAATTCAGCATCAGATTGCCGCCATTTTTATGTGAAAAAATAAATGAAAAAGCCAAGTCCAAAAATGTAATACTAGGATTCCGCCCTGAACACATTATTGTTAGTAAAGAGAAAACGGCAGGTGCAATAGAAGCGCAAATATATGTTATAGAACCTCTAGGTGCTGAAACTATACTTGATGTAAAAATTGGAAGCAACCTGATAAAAGTTAGGTTATCCGGTTTTTCTCTTTCACTCAGAACAAATGATAAAATTTGGATTTCATTTGATACGGATAAAATTCATCTATTTGACGCTGACACCGAAGAACTAATTGTATAAAATTGAATTTTATAATTACATATTTTTATTGTTTTAACATGTAATGCTAGTTGCATTGACTTCTAAAAATTAGGAATGCTATTCCATTTGACCATCTTCTTTCCGTAATCAACGATTCTTGCTTTGTTTCCTATTGTCATTCCGTAATAGAACTAACACTCATGTGATTCTCCAAGGGGCCTTATCTTCTCAGGCGTCTCTCTTGGGCTTAGTCAGCGGATTTATGCCCATTCTCCTAAAGAGTCTGTAAAATATGGCTCTAAAGCACGCTTCATCACTAACTTTATTTAGATTTAATGTGATACTATATGCATTTGAAGGAGTTGAGCATGAAATCCCCGCTTTATCGTCATCAGGGTAATCCTCGATATTTTACTGATGATGGGAAACGTGCCATTTATTTTGTCGGCTCCCATACTTGGTGTAACCTGCAAGATATGGGTGTAAGTGACCCGCCGCCCTCCTTCGACTTTTCTGCTTACCTGGACTTTCTTCGGAGTTACGGCCATAACTTTATTCGATTATGGCGTTGGGAGATGCCTAAGTACCGATATAGTCTAGATAGACCGTTCTCTTTCTGTCAGCCCCACCCATGGAAGCGCACAGGTCCGGGACTTGCTAGGGATGGGAAACCTAAATTTGATCTAAGCAGGTTTGATGAATCATATTTTGGTCGTCTCCGCAATAGGGTGGAAATGGCCGCTGAAATGGGAATCTACGTATCAATTATGCTGTTTGAGGGGCATTGCGCTCAATTTGCCGCTCAAGGCTGGGAGTTCCACCCATTCCATCCGGAGAACAATGTGAACGGCGTGGATGGTGGACGATTGGAGTATTATACTCTTAAGGATTCAAAGGTGCTGGCTTTTCAAGAGGCTTATATTCGTAAGGTTGTGGATTCTGTCAACGAGTTTGATAATATTCTTTATGAGGTTTGTAATGAGGCTGGTAGGTACTCAACCGAGTGGCAGTATCACCTTATTCGCTTCATTAAATCTTATGAAGCGGAGAAGTCGAGACAGCATCCAGTGGGAATGACCTTTCAGTATGGTGGTGAGCAGAGCGGCAGCAACGCTAACCTCTTTAATAGTCCAGCAGATTGGATTTCCCCAAACCCTGAAGGTGGGTATCGAGAAGATCCACCGGTAAATGAGGGATTAAAAGTAATCCTAAATGATACTGATCACTTATGGGGTGAGGGAGGTAATCCCCAGTGGGTCTGGAAGAGTTTCGCCAGGGGTCTTAATGTTCTCTTTATGGATAGGATGGTTGGCTTATCTCATCGAACGATAACGTGGGCTGGGATATCGCCGGCGGAAGATATACCGCAGGCTGAAGAAATACGTAGAGCTATGGGAAACACTATTAAATTGGCGGCACGCTTTAACCTTGCGAACATGCTTCCCCTTCCGGATTTAGCGTCAACAAGATATTGTTTAGCTAATCCCGGTGAAGCGTACATTGTCTATTCTCCATCAAATGCGGAGATCAAGGTTGATTTGCAGAATGTATGTGGAAAGTTTAGGGTGGAGTGGATGCATCCAGTCTATGGTAATTCATTTTTAGGCGGCGTTGTTGAGGGGGGTGATTGGCGGATTTTTAAACCGCCATTTGAGAATGATGTGGTCCTCCTATTGTATAGGTAAATCTGATGCCCGGCAACTTCGGATTCCGCTTGTCTGACCTTTTGCTCATGAATTTTTATTTATGGGATTTTCTTGGATTCTATGATATGTGGCTACAATTATTGGGGCTTCGATACACTAAGAGTAGAGAATTTTAGTTTATTGTTAGGGAGAAGACGTCTTTCACCACTCTGCTACTGATCCATCTTCGTAATAGAGTCGGGGAGTTTCCCATGTGCCATCATAAATCTTTTCTTTAATAAGGCTCTCGTCTAACTCTACTCCTAATCCAGGCTCCCTCGGGATCTCCACGTAGCCATTCTTTAGAGTAAATGGTTTTGCTAAGTATCCTTCGCCAAGGGTAACTTGCTCTTGAATTAGAAAGTTTGGTGTGCAAGCATCCAATTGAATGCACGCCGCTAAGGCTATTGGACCTAGAGGACAATGCGGTGCTATAGTAGCGTAGTAGGTTTCAGCCATAGCAGCTATTTTCTTGCACTCCATTATGCCGCCAGCGTGCGATATATCTGGCTGTAGAATTGAGGCTGCTTGCTTTTCGAGGGCTTCTCTAAATCCCCATTTAGTAAATAATCGCTCTCCGGTAGCTATTGGAATGGAAGTTGATCGCGCTACGGTTGCCATTGCGTCCACATTTTCTGGTAAGCATGGTTCCTCTAGAAACATTGGGTAGTAGGGTTCTAAGGCTTTTGCTATGCGAATCGCCATGGCTGGGCTTAGTCTGCCGTGGCAGTCAACAGCTACATCTATATCGTCGCCGACGGCATCTCTGATGGCTTTAAGCTTTTCAGCAGATTCCTTAACCAGCGAAAGAGAATCAACAGGCTTAACAGCCTCAAAGAGAGTTGTTTTTATAGCTGTGAAGCCTTGCTCCACTTTAGCTAAAGCATTTTTGGCGTATTCTTCAGGTGTTCGTCCGCCAACATGTGCGTAAACCCTTATCTTGTCTCGGCATTTCCCGCCTAAGAGCTGGTAGACTGGTACGCCCAGCTTCTTGCCTAGAATATCCCACATTGCCTGCTCAACTCCACTAATGGCGCTCGTAAGAACAGGGCCGCCTCGATAGAATGTCCCCCTATACATTGCTTGCCAATGATGTTCGATCCTTAATGGATCCTCACCGATAAGATACCTTTCCAGCTCTTTTATAGCCGTCTCAACGGTTCTCGTTCGCCCCTCAAGCGTCGGCTCCCCGTAACCAACAATTCCCTCATCAGTGTGCATTTTTAAGAAAAGCCATCTTGGCTCCACATGAATCAATTCGATCTTAGTAATTTTCAATGTGATACCTCCAAATTAAACAACTAATAGATCCCTGTAATATATTGATTAAACCTATTGTTTAGGTTGATATAAGGTTCTAACAGACGCTTGTATGCTTAATCCACTTTGGGCTGACTGACATCAACTGATCCTGTTGCTAATTTAGTCCCTTGCATCTGAGCCATGGCTTAATGATTTCTTCTGGAGCGCTAAGGTTAAAGAGGAATTCTATAAAGGTTTTATAAATTCCTTTGGCGGTCTCAGTCTCCTCGCTCAGCTGATCCTTTTCCTGCTTAGGGTCAAGCTTATGGTTGTAGAGTTCCGTGTTTATTTCGCCGAATGGTTTAAGGGTTCTTGGTTCGCCATCAACTATGAATGTTACTTCAACATTCTCCGTTTCCTTCTCGCTCTCTTCTGGCGCAAGTATTAGCGCCCAGTCTTCGGTGGTTATTGTGGCCCTTAATCCTGCTCTCACTTTTATCATTGATGGTGTTGAAACTGCGATATCTCTTATACTGGATTTTTCGCCTCTGGCAAGTGGTAGGAGGGATTCTCCCTGAACACCGAGTTCGCTTAGTTTTTTCACGCCAGCTATATCAAGGATTGTAGCCGTTATGTCTGGTGTCTGGACTAGGGCGTCCACCTTCATATTGCCCTTTAAGTCTAGGTTATCCGCGAACCTTATGACCAGTGGTATATGGGTGACTTCCTCGTAGAGGGGGGCTAGACCTTGACTTCCGCCCATTATGATCGATTTCCCTATAAGGTTGTGCTCGCCTAGATAGAAGCCGTGGTCGCTTGTGAATATTATTGTGGTGTTCTCTGTTAAACCTAAATGCTCTATCTTCTCTAGTAAGAAGCCTATCCACCTATCAACTAATGTTGCTTCGCCAGCGTACATTGCTCTGATATGCGATAATTCGTTCTCCGTAAGGTAGTTGCAGGGGCCGTATGCTGGGTAAATAACTTCCTCTCCCTCATAGCCGGGATCATACATGTCCACGTAGTATTTCGGTGGATCCCAGGGTTCATGGGGGTCAAAGAAATCTAGGTATAAAAAGAACTTTTCGCCGTAATTCTCCTCTAGCCAACGTGAGGCTTCCATCGCGGTTTTAACCGGTATCCAGTCCTCCTCGCTTCTCCTGTTATAATTGTTTCTAATATGCTGCTTTGTTGTCTCCACATTTCTAAGTTTTTGCGGGTTACATGGGAGTTTAATATTCACTGGGCTAGTTCTATAGCGGTCGTTCTCCTGCCCCCTAATCCACATCCATCCGTTAAAGCCCCTATCAAAATTGTAGCCATCCTTCAGTATATGGGGTGTATCCGCTATCATCATACACGTGTAACCAGCCTCCCTAAGAATTAGTGGAAGCGTAACCCAATCTCTGGGTAGCGGAGACCAATCATAATAAGTGAATGTGAACCTTCCAGTGAAGAGGTCAGCCCTATTAGGCACCGTTGGGAAGGATGCGTGATACGCTCTAGTAAACTCCACGGAGCGAAAGCATAGTTTCTCAAGATTGTTGAGTCTTGCCCTAATATTGCCTTTAACAATGAATCGCCCGTGAAGTAAATCATATCTGAAAGTATCAGAGTTTATAACTATTATATTCCCGCTCATCAAACCTAACCCCGCTGCTTGGTTGCGTAAAGTAGAACCCTATCTACTTCAAGATTTAATCCAGGCTCCCTACTGGTTGTTGGGTCAACAGCTTCGATCCATGTTAGCCACCTATTTTCAGTGTGATCAAAGACTACGCCCACGTAGGTGTGTATGGGGTATTTTGGATGCTCGTATATGGATCCGGGTTTCCATCTAGACTCGAATATGGTCTCAAGGTTTAGTCTTCTATAATCTACTGTGTAAGATGCAAAAGTGTCTGTGAGCGCGGCGCCCTTAACAACCTCTCTAGTGACGGATCCAATAAATATTGGTCCAGTGCAGCCCTCTATTATGGATCCGTAGAGGAGCAGATAATTCGGCTGCTCTTTACCATCAATTGTTGGCACGCCTAGTTTAATCCAGTTCCTTCCATCCCTGCTTATGGCTAGGGCTGTATGCACGATTCCAGTTTCGGTTGATCTTGCCTTGTATAGGCATATGTATCTTCCATCTATTATGTCGATGGTTGGGTCTCTGGCTTCACCGCTATCATAATCTTTATCACCCTTTAAAACGAAATCTTCACCAAGCCATGGGCCTGAGGGGTCATCAGCGGACATGAGATACGTCTCCCATCTCCCAGCGGCATCCTTCTCGGACACATCAACAGATATATAGAGTAGGTAGCGGCCAGTGAGCGGATCCCTTAAGATCTGTGTTCCCTCAATGCTGTGAACAGTACGTCCGCAAATAGAGCTGAGCTCCTCCTTGCTCATGCAACAAACTAGGCTGTAGTTTTCCCCGCCTTGGGAACGATATACTTCGATGGCGTATCCTCTCAGTTCAGCTCCCGCCCTCGGCCTACTGGTAAGCCAGTACTCCTCATCCCATATGTCAAACCAAATTTTGCCAGCGCCACACCAGTAACCGGGCTCAAATCTAGGTGGGTTTAATAGAATTTTCCTAAACTTCCTTCTGGAGAAAATTGCCTGCGGAGGATAAATACCCTGCCACATTATGAAACCACCTAACTATCTAGGACAGCATAACAGCATAATATTTCTATTGGATTAGTCTGAGATAGGTTAAACAATTTAAAATTATTTAACATTCGACCGCTGGTATATATCTGATGAAAGCATAAAACCCTCATTTCTAAAAGAAACATGATTTTTCTCGTAACTTGCTTAGATGTGGCTCAAAATTATTTGCAACAAGCTCTTCTCTTCTATTGATTCAATGGTTTCCCTAAGTATTCTTAAGATGCTTGGAAGATGATGAAGTTTCAATTACGTAATGAATCTGTTGAAAGAAGCTGTTAAACATCTATACTTGCTAAGAATAGAGGTATTTGCGACCTAGTTAAGACCAGAGCATTCTTCAAATGCTTAGGCTTAATCCAGCTTCCGGAAGTGGTTTTAACTTCTATTCCGAACTGTCGATTACCCACGAGGACCACTATGTCGACTTCAGTTTTATTCCTCCAATAGAAGACAGGATACCTCCTAGCCAGATGAGTAGCGACAATTGATTCAAGCTTATCCTCATCGATCGGCTTCACGTTCACTAATTCGCAAATTGTATCGTAGAGGAAGGGGTCAGTAATGTGGATCTTCTTATTCTTCCTGTAAAGAATCTTGGAATCCGCACCTAAAAAATTCAGTATCTTCACCGTGAAGAGTCTCTCAAGATCCTCTACGTATGCTTGCGTCGTGTGAGAAGAAGATATGGATGTCTCTTTCGATATGCTTAACCAACTTACAGGCGTCAATCTGGCTCTCACTATATAGGCGAGAACCTCCTTCATATAGGCCTCGTTTCTCCCAAGCTTTGCGAAGTCGCTTCTCAACCAATCCGTATACGTCTTCCTAGTTTCAAAAGATATCCTATTCCTCACATACATTTCCTCTATGGGTAGCGGGAACCCGCCGGTGAGCATGTATTTGTTGAAAAGCTCGTTAAGGAGGCCCTGATGCACCCTATTAGTCTTCATCGAATACTCCACTTGCATGAGATCTTTCTTCTCTGTTTCCAAATTCCTCAGAGCCCCTACGTATTGTGAAAAACTCAGAGGATAAAACACGATGTCCCTGCCCTTACCTCTACGCCCAGGGAAATACTCTTTCTGCTTCAATATCTCCAAGCTGGCTGAGCCGCTCACCACTATTATATCATTCCTGAAAACACCTTGGTCAATACGGAGCTTAAGAGCTCTATGCCAATCCTCAACAAAAGTAATCTCATCAAGAATGATGAAAGAAGACTTTATCCTGTTACCGTTTTTAAAGCTGACATAATTGTCTAAAATCTCACCTAGCTCCCTAAAGTTCGTAAGCTCCTCGCATGAAAAGTAGAAAACTGCCTTCGGATCCACATTGGGCAAAAGCACCTTATTAATCCATATTTTCAGAGCTGTGGTCTTCCCCACCTGTCTAGGTCCAACCAGGAAGTTTAAGGAAAAAGGCTCGAATGAAAACTGCCTCATAACCGGCGGAACCCATCTAACCTGTTTTCCGACCCACTCCTCGTAAGTCCTATCTGACTCCCGGTACCACCAGGGATTTTGGGATTCCATTGCATTGATATTGCAAATGATTATTTATAAATTTTTGCATCAAAATTATCCATTGATACATAACTTTTGTCCTTTTCGTTTTCCTTTTTCGAAGGTAGATATTTAATCATTCCCAGTCCAGCTGTTCTTCTCACTCCCACATTTGTCATTTCAGCCATTTTTAGCATTGCGGCTGCTGTTTTAGCGTATCTCTCTTTGTACGCGTCTTCTTTTACTGCGAATCTCACCGTTCCCATGAAGCCCGCTATCCACTTGTTTGTTGTCGGGTGTTCGTATACGCGCACTGTTCTTATGCCAGGCTTTGGGAAGCCCGCAACCATTATGGTGTTCTCAGCCCAGCGTGCAGCGCCCCAAACATCGAGGTTTATTCCCGAGAAGGCTGACCATAATCTTGCTAGGTTCCTAAGCATTAGTGATGGGATTGGTAGGGGGATAGTCATGCCTCTGCATTTAGCCGCGTATTTACATGGCTTCTCAAGACGCCTACCCTCCTTAGCAGCGTGCATGTATTCAGCGTAGTATGGACAGTAGAGGCAGCAGTCATAAACCGTTCGCCTAAAAACTGTTGGTGTAAGGAATTTTATTGCAAACTTCATGGGCAATGGATCGGTGTTGGAGGTTATTTCAGAAAATTTATGGGTGTTAACGGATACGCCTATAACCTTAGCCTTAACATTAACCAGGTCTATGTGCAAGTCAGGCTTTAGAATGGCCTCCTTAAAGATATCGCTCAGCTTGCCATCCATAACTGAAAAAGAGACGTTAGCAATAGATGGCGCTGGAAGAGCGCGATAAACAACTCTGGATGGCGAAGGAAACTCGATGAAAAACGGCGAGGCAGCCCAAGGAGCCAACCTCCTAGAGGAATGAAGGCTCTCGGCAAAGCCCTCATCAACACCCCTAACCAAGCTGTAGAAGACACCGCAAGCGGCAAAACCAGAAAAACTCTGAAAAACAACAGGCTCCTCAACAACAAACCTAAGAATAAAAGAAGAAACAGAAGACATATCCCTCACCAATAGCCTTACTATGATTTTATTGTACTTAATTCTATTTAAACCTAAAAATACATGTTTATCTATAGTGATGTTAAGGGAAGGGAAATAATGTTTCAACTGTTTGACGCATTAATAATGACATTAGGCTTTGAGCCCGGACCTTTAATAAGATCTATTGCATCTTATAATCTGAGAACTGGTGCCTCCATTATAATTTTCACTCCAAGTTTTAAGGATGAGAGAGCTGATAGAGCATATTTAGAATTTAAAAGAATTTGTGATATGATTCTCAAGGATACTTCAATAAACTTTCAGAAGGTTGAAGTGGATTTGGCAGATTTTGTTAAAGCCGTGAGGTACGTTAAGATAATGTTAAGTAAATTTGTCGATAGACACGTAGCTTTTTGTTTTTCTGGCGGAATGAGAGCTCTTTCTTTCGCAGTTTTTGTTGCATATTTACTGTTAGAATGGCGGCATCGCCCTGCCATTGAGGTGCATCTTGAGGGTAGATCTGAACGCTTAACTGTGCCTCCACTTAACGAAATAATTAAAATTAGCATAACTAAGGAAAAATTAAATATTTTACAACTTATTCTTCAACACGGAAAACTATCTGCTGGTAACATTGCGGTTTTAATGCAAAAAGATCGAAGCACCATATACAGGCATTTGGTCAGTCTTCTCGAAGATGGACTCATAAGGCAGAAAGGAAAAGTATACGAACTAACGGATTTAGGTCTTATGCTTATATAACTCAAATTTTGCATAATATTTGCATGGATGTTGCACATAATTTAAAATTTATATACTCTTAATTTCAGTATGTATATGATGGTCTATGTCGAAAGAAAGTCTTCTTGAAATAATTTTGTCAGAGCCCTGTATAGACACATATATTCGCTATCTGGGAGCTTTCAAAGTTGTGGAATCTGACTATGGACTGTTTGATAAGCTAGCAAGACCAAGAGATATCGAAGATTTTACATTGACGGTATATAGTAGTGTTAGAGTGCAAGAGCGTGTTTTAAAAAAGCTTCAGGAAGGGCTTCAAAGCGGAGATTTTGAAGTTATAGGCGAAGTTAAAGACGTAAATAGGGCCTTTAGGATTGGTAAGGAGTGTTTATCAAAGGTTATAGAAGTAGCTAGGAGCGATCCACGATTTGTAGGAAGCATCATTGCATCTCTGGCATTAGCCTATGAGGGAATAAAGTCTAGGAGGTGAGCATTAATGGTGTACGTGCGAGTGACAGGAAGACTCCTTATAAATGTCCATACTGCGAATGCAGAAGGCGCTGTAGGCAATTATATGGCGTTATCTAAGATGTTCATTGTGAGAAGAGTTAATGGGAACTATGAAGTCCAAGAGGAACCAGTCATTTCTGGAAACATGATTAAACATTGGCATGCTGTGGCAACAACAGAGATTCTTAAAAGCTGGGGTTATGAAGCGATATGCAACGGTTGTAAACGCCATGTAATGTATAGATCTACGTTGGGCATGAATGAAGAGTACGACTATGTTAAAGAATGTGCAATTGAAGATCTTCATGGCTTCTTGGATGCGGAAAAGCAAATACGCCGCGAAAGCCTAGTTAAATTCTCGTTTATGATCCCAGTAGAAGAGCAACGCTCTGAATTCTCTTCCATAACTCATAATCGAGTCGTTATAGATAAAGAGGGGAAAATACCTAAAGGTGAGCAGGCAATGATGCTAATGAAGCGCGAGCATGCCAGTGGTATCTATGGATTTTTATGTTCTATGGACTTAGCCTTCACCGGAGTTTCAATTGCAAATCCGGAGAAGAAATTACCGCAAAATGACCGGAAAATAAGAGCAAAGGCAGCTATAGCTGCCTTAACTGATCTATTTTCAGGTCGCTTCGGGGCTGCTCAGGCGAGAGCCTCACCAATAATTAAGGCGCTTGAACTTGCATGCGTGGGCTCTAGAAAGCCAATACCTAATGCCGTTCATGGCTTCTATAGAGACTACGCTGACGATACTGCGAGCGTAATTAAGGCGGTCGTAAGTCAAGGCCTAATTGAAGAGAATGAGATGAAAATAGCGGTAATGGGCGAAAGGCTTACCGTTGCGTTTAAAGAAAGAGGAATACCGATTGATGAGGTCAAAACAGCTTCGGAAGCCGTAGCTAAGCTTGTGGAGGCAAGCGATCAGTGGCTTTAACAGCAGTATGCGCCAAAGTCATCACCCCCATTTTTTCCATAAAGCATCCAGAGACATTTCAAATAGCAACATCTCTTCCAATACCTCAGCCCTCATCTCTTGTGGGAGCGCTAGCATACTGCCTTGGGGTACAGCAAGAAATAGGATTAAAGGCTCAAGAGATCGTTAAAGAAAATGTGATTGTCGCTAGGGCAAAGCTTGTGGGTGAGACCGCGACTGTTAACCCCGTTATCTTGAGGAGATTCAGAATACTCGATAAGGGAATCGAAGAGAAGGATTTCGAGAAAGCCTGCAACGCCTTTCATGCGGGCGATTTTGACACCTACAGGAAAATATTGGAAAAGAAGCTTACCGATGCTCTCTACAGAGAATACCTTTCCCTAGCTACTTTAAAGTGCGTGTGGGTTTTGAAAACCTACATCGAAAGCAAAATATTATATTTATTACAAAGACTCGGCGACACAGAATCCTTGGTTAGCGTTATTGAGACCTGGTCCGCTGACTGTAAAACCCTAAATTTAAGCGAAGTGTCCACAGATTATCCCTTTTCAGTATCCCCAGATATAATAGACGCTATTCGAGGAAATTACACAACCATAAAGATGTGCGATGAAAAACGTGAATCCAAACTATTCTATATACCATGCCGAAGAGAAATGCGAAGCACACCAGCCGGCGTGAAGTACTTCATTTATATTCCAACAAAAGTTAATGCCAAATTGAAGAGACCCCGGAAAGTCTTAGCCGTTGATGAAGAATGTATTGTGTGAGGGATTAGAACATGAGACTAGAAATATTTACTCCAGGTCATGGAGCCTTCATGGATTCTTTGATCATGTATGGTTTAGTTTCCGCTCTCCGCTTCTCAGACGTAGAGTGCTACGTGTCTGGTACTAGTGGAGTCTTCAAAATAGAGGTTGAGGAGAGCGTTAGAAAGGTTGCCGAACTTGTTGCAGACGATATCAAAAATAATTGTGAGCGCATAGTTGTACAATTAATAGATCACCTGAGAGTGGTTCAGAAGGGTTCTCAGAGGAGGCTAGAGAGCTATCTGAGCAGCCATAGTAATTCAGAGATTGTCGCCAAGAGTCTTGAGAAATCCTACACAACTCCTGGGCATGCACAAAATGAGGGTAGATATCACAAAGGGCAACATGTTTGGTTGCCATTTTATCCGCATATAGGCAAGTATTTCACGGGAGAATACGAGTATCCGCCGAGCAATTACGGCGTCTGCCCAACATGCATCGCTCTAGCAGCCCTTGGCTTTCATAGAGCGGCTATTCCTATCCAATACAAAAACGCTTCACATGTAATCTTACTTTCCTTTGATGGGGAAGTTTCTAGGAAAACATTAGCGGAGATGCTAACCTTCATCAAGGGTGATGAATTTAATCAAAGAATTGAAAAGCTACGTCTAGCAGCGGAAGATCTTCCCTTAAACATTTTCACTTACGTTTTGCTTGCAAATTTAACCAGCAGCATCTTAAGGAGTCTTTATGAGTCTAAAGCTCTGTGGACAGCTCTTTCAACAACATTTGATGTTGTGAAGGGGCAGGTTGTTCAGATACGAGGATACGAGGAAATATCTATCGACAAGTATCTCTCATCGCTTATCTATTTAATGAGAATGGATGAGAAATATGATATTGACTCGCTTAAAAAGTTGGGGGATATTACTGAAAAGCTCATAAGAAAGAAGGAATCCGCAACAATTGAAACCTTATATAGATTTATAAATACGAGGTCATACTCGGACCTTTACATGGCTACCCGCCAAATAGTTAAGGCTCTAAGAGAAGGTTTTGGCAAAATCTTCTGCGAGGAGCTAGCATGTCTAACTCAGCTAGCCTAGCGCATTATTGGAATATTGTGGAGGCCATCGTTAAGAGTAGAGGGAGAACACCTCAAAGATACCATTATTTTGAGGATATTTGGGAATCTCTTCAAAATAACAAGATAATATTTTTACAGGCTCCTACAGGGGCTGGAAAAACAGAGGCTGTTCTTACACCATTTATTCAAGATTTAATCGATGGCGAAAGAAGGTGGCACTCACTTCTCTATGTTCTCCCAACACGAAGCCTTGTATATAACATGTTCTATCGAATCTGTAAAACGTTAGACACATGTAGGCAAACTTTTGGAATGCCAAAAATAGTTGTGGACTATGATTATGGGGGCTTTACACCATTTAAAGCTTTCCTAGAAGGAGACGTCACTATAACGACGTATGATACCTTGTTCTACACTTTTTATGGCTTTAGATCTTACGGGCATCACTTTCTCTTGTCTGTAGGCAAGATAGCTGGGTCATTGGTGATATTTGATGAAACTCAGCTTTTACAGGACTCAGAATGGTATTCTCTAACACTGCT
>JAWCEH010000039.1:14943-16788 GCA_038859955.1 Bathyarchaeia archaeon
CCATATCATATGGCAAACCTAGTAATTTTTGGAGCTACGGTCATCGTTATGACAGCAACTCTTCCCAAAATACTCATTGAGGAAGTTAGAGATGCGCTGAGTAGGAAGTATCCATGTGCTTCTATCATGGTGGACCCAAGCAAAGACGCTATAATGAGAGGAAAATTAAACACATCCATTAAAGACGGTCAGCTTCTAAAGCATGTTCTTGAAGTTGCCAAAAATTATGAAAAACCTATACTACTAATCTTCAATACCGTAGAGCGAGCTGTTGAAGCTTACCGACAGCTTACAGGGAACGGCTATAGTAATGTTATGCTGCTTCATTCAAGATTAATTAGCGACGTGAGAAAGAGTAGAGAAGCCTACTTTGAAAAAAATTCTTTTAGTCATGATTTAATCGTTGTGGCAACTCAAGTAGTTGAAGCTGGCATAGACTATGATTTTAAAACCGTTGCCACAGAGCTCTCGCCAATAGACTCATTAATACAGCGTATAGGTCGTTGTGCTAGAAGAAGCGATGGGCTAGCCCTAATATTTAGGGATCGGGAACAAGCTGAGCAAGTTTATCCACGTATAGTGATAGAAGAAACTACTAAAGTCCTTAATGAAGACTATTTGGCGGAGAGTGTAAGAAACGTTATAACGGCATCAAATTTAGTTAATGCTGTATACCATAAGGAATCTGTAGAAAAGCTAAGAGAAGAAGCACATGATGAAATAATGAAAACATTAAGTTTCATAAAAACATTTTCAGATAAAATTTTCACTCTAAGAGATCTTTTTCGCGATCAAGCACCTCATTTACTCAGATTAGGGTTGGAGATTAGATGCATCCTTCTTCCTCCGGAAATCTACCAGGAAATACTAAGATGTGCGGGATCATCTAAAAACAATAGGGTATCTGTAAATCTGAGTCATTCTTTAGATCAAATAATTGACCTACTAAACAGAAATACTATGAGTCTCTCAGTCAAAAAGCTACATCAGATTCTTGAAGTTCCTGCATTAAAACATCAGGTGAATGACGAAGCGTTTTATCTTTCAGTGTCTGTTTCGTCTCGTATGACTGGTTCCAGGCATCAATCGTCGCGCTCAATAATTGAGTTAGAGATAAACAAGTATAGTAAACTGTCTGCAGCCATAGTGGGATATAAGCGAGAAGGGTTCACTAATCCGCTCATAATCAACCCATCTTACTATATCATTGAGAAAGATCACGATTCTCATTTAGGATTAGTGAAACCTTATGGATGAAATTCCAGAATGCCACGTTTTATCAGGGATTCTAAATGAAACTCCAGAGTGTCAAGGGATTTGCTCGGCCGCAGAGTGTCCCTCATATATAGATAACTTAACGCCAAAGGGTTGCTTAATCGCACATACCACATTAACGTTGATTGAGATGCAGAGAATATCACATTGCTTCAAAGCCTCTATTCGTAATTTGTTTTTATTTACTACTATGCAAAAGGATTTTAGGCAAAGTGATGACATGTGGAGTATTCTGTTAGCTTCTTCTCTTTTACATGACGTTGGAAAATTAGCGGAAGAATACGTTTTTAGGTCTACTAGACAATTTCATATAACCCATCATCAGGTCTCAGCAATAATCGCTAGGAGAGTTCTGGAGAAGTTTTCCAATAAACATATTGCGTTAGTATTAGCCTACGCTATTTTATTTCATCATGAAGCTATCGATTGGAAAGCCATTGAACAAAGTCTCTTTCTTTTTTCATATCTTCAAAGAGTTTTCTCTCCTATACAAAGGGTAACATACCATGTGAACCCAACTCGCTTAGAAAAGTTTAGGAAAAACCTTCACAGAATTATTGAGCAAAGCTA
>JAWCEH010000040.1:0-16645 GCA_038859955.1 Bathyarchaeia archaeon
CTCTTACCACTTGATTCCTCTGGTAGCAAGTATTGGTAGAGGCTTGTTGGAATCATGTTAAGAAACATGAAAAATTGATAGCCCAACTGATATAAACCAAGGGCATAATACCCAAATAAAGCACCTATAACTATCTTGTCCAGATAGGCTGAAAGGCTTCCCACGAGGTTAAAACCGTAACAATGGAGAATGAAGTTTTGCTTCCCCCTTAGATGATTGATCTTGGATGTAAATTTTCTCACGGATTTTAGATATCTTAAACTGAAAAGTATACTGCCTAAAAAATATCCAAGAATTATTCCCAATATTCCAACATACAAATAAAGCAACAGCGACAATGCTATCTGGATTATCCGCTGACCAATAGACAATACAGCATATTCGTTATACTTTTTCCTTCCAAGAACCTCTGCTAAAGTCATATTAAAGAAAATGAAGGCGACTGCAAGAATACCTGAAACCCAATGGAAAAATGAAAGAACAACAGCAGACAATACGCCTGTGACGAGGGTTAAGCTATTAGCTTCATACAAAACGTTTTCTTCGCCCTTAGCCAAGTAAGTTGTTATTGTCGTGTTAAGACCAAGGATCCCAAAAGCAGCGGCAACAGTAGCTACGGCAATGTAAAAATTTACGAAGCCGTAATCATCAACGCTTAATATCGAAGCAAGAACAAGCCAAAAAAGTGCGCCTAAAATAGATGAGCCAAACCCGCCTATAGCAGTGTAAACTAAACCCAAGTTTTCCTTGAGAAAACCTCGCAACATTCCCATTGAAACTACCTTGTTAAAGCGAGACATCACCCGCATCCCACTAGTTTGTAAACATGGCAACTATTGTCTATTTTATTTTATTTTTTATTTAATAAATTAATAAACTTCAATAGGCAATGTGGAAAACGTGGGACTACCATGCTAGCACTCGCCCTCGCTAAATGAGGCATATTTGCATGTAACCTCATTGATAAGCGTTTTTACGTCATTACCAAGGTCTCATTAACCCTTTCAGACTCTTCCACCGTGGTTTTAGTCCACTTCCTGATTTTTAGCCTACATGTTGTTATGGTGCTGGAATCACATTTGCTGCGTGCAAGTTTAAATCCTGCCGGGTCTCAAAAGGCAGAGTGGTGTGATTTTATGAGGGGGAGAGGAGGAAAACGTTTACTTGAAAGGTTTAGGATTTTTGGAAACTGCTGAGTATCAAGTGATAGAGGTTTTTATGATCTTGCAGCGTCTAGTTTGGAACAGGCCTTGCAGTTTTTCTGAAAGCTGGATTGTTGGCTGAGGGCGTTAAGTATCATAGAACGCATAGTGTGAGACTCTCTTAGAGATTTTAGGGAAGTTGTCGTTGAAGACAAAAAAATGTATTGTAAAGAGCTTTGGAAAATTATATGCTAGAGCTTAGTGTGTTAGAAGACGCTTATATAACATGTGACGTCATATAATGAGGGATTTACTAGGCAGGAAGTGGAACTGTTGGTCAAAGCGGTTAAGGAGATAATGGATAATATTGCATGATGTTTTGGTGAAGAGGGCTCTTGAGAGGAAGGAAGCTTTTATAAAGTTAAGGGAGCGCATTGAAACTGTTAAGAAGGTTGTACGTGAACTTGATGAGAAGGCTGAAGTCTTCCTATTCGGTTCGGTTGTAGAGGTGAGTATAACTACTCAAGCGACATTGACATACTCATAGTTACAGAGTTGCCTCCAGCTAAAATCCACCCGGAGCTTTGGAAGGCTGGAATAAAGGAACCTTTCGAGATCCATGTGCATACACTGGAAAAAGCAGTTTTCTACAAAAATAAAGCAAAACTTTTAAAGATTTAACGTTGGAGCCTTCTTACCTCATAAAAAAGGCGATTTTTCATTAAAAGTTGAAAGACATATACGGAAAACTGTCTTAGTGCGAATGTAAGTGTTAGCTGCAAAAGTGTCGTCCTTTTTGCCGGTGTCAATCCACCACGTTTCCAGGATTTCAGCCTTCACATTATAGCCTAAATTTATCATCTCTTGTATAGCATCAGTTATTTCAAGTTCACCTCGCCAAGAGGGCTTTATGCGTTCTATGGCTTCCTGGATTTTATCTGTAAACAGATAGGCGCCCACAATGGCAAGGTTACTCCAAAATTTCCAACAACAACATTTGTTCAACTATTACATACATTGCATACTTTAAATTTCGCAACTCGACTTTGTCTCCACGATTTTTCCTATTTTCTCTGCGAGTTTTTTGTCATCGGTCACCAAAGTGAGCCCTTTTTAAAGAGCAAGAGATACGTAGGATCATCATAAACTGTCAGTTTGTGTTTACATGCTGTGTTGAAGGTTTCTTTTTCCATTCCTTCTATTGAGGTTTATCAATTATGCTGAAGGTTTTCTGGATTAATGTTGCGAAGTTTAAGGCTGTTTCTAAGTCTATCTTTTTGAGTTTACTGTGTTCCTTCCAAACTGCGTTGAGTGCCTCATACAGTGCCAGGTCCAATGTTATAGCTTCACGGAGCTTAGACATTCTAAGTCTCGATTTACGCGTGTTTAATGTTGTTGTGACGTCAGAATTCTCCAACAACATTTAAACTGAACAACTGAACATTAGAATAAATATTATTTTCATTAACTGCTAGAAGTTTCCACTTTGCTATCGTGTGGGAATATTTAAATATGTGGGAATTATAATTTTCAGTGGGATGAGCTTATGGAAAACGTGAAGGTGGATGAGAAAGGCAGGATTATCATTCCTAAAAGCATGAGGGAAAAAGCTGGAGTGAAGGAGGGGAGCTACGTTAAAATAAGGGCGGACGAGAAGAGCATTACGATAGAGCCTCTTGAGCCTGTAGCCGATAAATATTTTGGAGCCTTCAGGATAGCGAAATGGCCGGAAGACCTGGACGAATTTATAACAGAGGTTATGCGAAAATGGTGGACCAGAACCCAGAAGGCTACATAGACGTAAATGTTTTCGTTTATTGGCTTGGCAGTCATCCCACTTTGGGCAGAACGTCATATGAATGGATAAGGAAAATTGAAGAGGCTTCGCGAGGGAAATATGTAACATCAGCTTTGACGTTATACCAAATAACGGTAATAATAGCTGGCTTAACTGGGAAAAGCCTAAAGGACCTAGAATTAGTCGGAGAGGTAGTAAATTCGATAGAAAGCTTATCCGGTTTAAGAATAATGCCTCTAACAATGGAAGATTTAACGGATGCAGCTAAACTAATGAAAGAATAGAGCCCTAACTATGAGGACGCTATACATTTGGCCTCTGCATTAAGGAGTATGGCGAAAGAAATAATATCAAACGACGAGGACTTCGATAGAACCCACATTAAAAGGAGATTCGGCTAAAAGTTTACAGAGTCTACTTTTATGCCCACCATCCAATTTTTACCCGGGCAAGTGGAAACTGATGCAACTCAAACCATACTGATATCCAAAAATAAGGCGCCTTATGATTACCTTGCCAAAACATGATGAAACACGCGCGCATTGTTATACCGGTCCACCCCAAAAACTTCTGTCAACGCCCTATTAATCAAAATACATGCAGACAATACTTTTCATTAAAACTGCTTCATTAAACTGATATATGTTTACATCCCTTATTTTTCGTAGATATAAACAGCTATGTTCTCGCTTCGATAGACTTCCTTAAATGAGGAAGAAACAATGGGCCGCCCATGCCATCCTTTGCCTTCCACCCACCATATAAGGTATATTTGTGTGTATCCTTGTTGAGAAACATTTATTGCAGCAGTTTCCGGATTTCCGTAACCGTAGGGTATTACTTCATTTATGTCAGTGGTTATGAGGGCCCATCCGCAAAAGGCAGTGTGAGCGAGCATAACAGAGTTTGTGGACATTGCATTTTCGAGCCAGTTCAAGCACTTTACCACATTTGGGCATTCGCTTTGGGGCACCGTGTTCTGCAGCATTGAGGATGGTATGTAACACTGAAACTCTTGAACTGTATAATATGGAAACGGGTTCTCGCTGGGCATGGTGATAAAGCCTATGGTTAGCATTGACAAGACTGTTAAAAGGATAGCGGATACAAATAAACGTCTTGAATTTGGCGTTATATTCCATAACGTTTCTATTACGTAAAAGGCTATGGGATAAATGATCATTAGAATCCAACGGTAAGCTAAAGTTGGAACCAAGGGGGAGAATGCCGCTATTAGGCTAAAGACTATCCATGTCTTAATTTGGAGGTTTTTAATGGATCTTGCACTTATTATTGCGATGGGGATTAGAGGCAAGTAGCAATAGGCAAGGAAGCCTAACATTTTGATTACCATATCAGTGTATGAGGCGAATTCGAAAAGTGTAAGCCATCCTTCCTCCGGGTTTAGAATGTTGAATTCTGGCGGTGTAGGCGGCATGATGTATCCTGCGTATAGGGTTAGAAGTAAAAAGAGTATAGCGGGTATGGATAGTATAAGAAGTTTGAAGGCCTCATTTCTCTTTTTAGCCAACCATTTTTGCACAAACATGGTTGCAACTATTGCGAACATAATTGTAGCTACCAGAAGATGTGTTAAGGCGACTGCTGCCATTGCTAAGGCTGCAAGGGTGCAGCCTTTTTTTCCGTTGTCTAACTTGTTTAGCAGAATTAGACTTGCGAAGAGAAGTGTTAATCCAAGCTCGTTTCGCAGCAGATCCCATGATATTCTTAGGGCTACAAAGTATAGTGTGGCGAGTAGGGCGGCAGCAAGGCTTTTTCTCGGAGGCCAAGCGAGTATTTTGTTTGCGTAGAAGTAGATTGCAAGGGCTAGGAAGCCATGTAAAATTGGGGGTAAAATCTTGAGGGTTAAGGCGAGGTGGGTTGTCCCCATGGATGCTGTAGGCATTATTAGGAGATAGAATAGGGGGGCTTCTCGCATTAAACACCAGAAATTAACTCCATTTCTAAGCCAAGTGAATACGTATGGAATGTAATAGCCTAAAGGGTCAAAGCCCACAAGATAAGGCCACATGAGAACTTCTGGTATGGCACGCAGGAAAAAAGAAAACAAAAAACAAAAAAAAGAAAACTTTGCTTTGTGTATATGCTTTGTTTTATTTTTTAGGATGCTGAAAGGGCAGCTCATGTGGCATTTTTACTTCCTTATAACAACTGTAACATGTGTCAAGTCCATCCATGGCGGGTGCGAAGGGACTGGAGGAAAAATTTGAAGATGACACTCAAATTTCTGTATTGCTATTTCGTATATACGTAAAATAACATGGCTAGCGCGAAAAGCCAAGGCCAAAAAATAAACAACATTCTGTCGGCTTTAGAATTCTAGCGAACTCGTGAAAAATTTGTATATTTGTAGTGATTTGGCTCTTTTCAAAGCTTCGATGGAAATATCAAGTCCAATTCGGGTAAAGCGTATTTTAGATAATCGCAGTGAAGTCTCACCAGCTCCGCAACCGGCTTCAACATATAACCCCTCATCCTTGAAATATTTATTAACATAGCGTGATACAAGTTGGCTGATTACTTTACGCCGAACCATACTTGCCATTTTCTCTAAAAAGAAAATTTATTTTGTTTAAGAGACCATTGTTCGTCCTAAACCTTTTTGTGTTTATCTTATTCGCCAGAGCGTATTTCATATCTTTCTCCATTTATGTAGAAGTATCTAAGGAATTTAATCGGTGTACCATTGCTGGTTCACTCATTTTAGCAGTCTTTTAAGCCTTTCTCTTGTTGTCATGATTTTAAAGATTTCCGGGTAATTGTCTACACATTCCATGCAAGAAATACAGCGCCTGTAATCTATTTTTAATTTTTCATAATTAATTGCCATCAATTTGCAAATTTTACTGTTTATTTTTTTGATTCTTGTTTTATTTACTATATCTGGTCTGGTTCCGAAGAGTCTAAGAGAATATAAGAATTCATTAAAATGACGGTTCGACAACGGATAGAATAATATGTCAATAAGGTACATTAAGTTGTAAAATGCAATGTATATTTTACTAGTGGAAGGTTCTTCAAAAGGCGAAATCTTTACAACAACGTCCTTCTCACCTGCAATCTTGCCGCAATAGTCAGCCATATCTGCGAGGTATTCAATCTTTGATGGATTAATCCCCATTATCTCTTTTGTTATAAAGTAATCCAACTCTTTTATGTTACAGCTGCCTAAAAGTATATTCAGTGGACGTAGCCTACCAAAGGTTGGGCCGTCTCCATCCATAGCTGGAAAGGCCTCGCCAATATTGTAAGTTGGCTTTAAGATCGCCACTACGTCGCTTAGACACTTATTGACACCTTTAATATGCATTATTCTTCTTGTATCATATCTTAATAGGCCCATCAGATTTTTTGCCCCGAGGGAAACTGTTGTAATAAGATGAGTCTTTATTTTGAACAGATTTATCCAAGGTTTTTCGAATACGTCATTAACTACAAATATTTTTTTGAGAACCTTACCATGTATGTTAAGCTTTGTGAAATTTGGATTCAAGTTTATTTTTGCACCATACTTACTGGCAAGTCTATCCAGAGATAAAAAGCGCCTAATTATTGAAGAGTCAAATTCCATTCCTGGGCATTCGATTATTTCAAGTTTAACCCCGTAGATTTGCGATAACCTGCAGAATTCTTCAATAAGTTCAATGTTACTTATGGCGGATCTTCGCGGCATAACGAAATTAGGCTTTAATATTACATTATCGTATCTTTCAAATATACTTTTAAGGTTTAAGTCTTTTTCTAATAAACTTTTAAAGCATTCTTTAACATCTTTACCACTTGAAACCGTAATCATATGTATACCAGGGTCAATTTATCACGGAATTTGTTTATTTTAATTGCCAAAGATTATTTCATACCGTTGCCCGGTTACATAGAAGCATGTTAAAAAACCGTTTGCGAGATACGACCTAGTTTTTCCAGAAGAACTTTTAGAGGACCACATGCCGAAGTATGATTTTATAAGTAAGATATAGCGAGGATTCTCGGTAGAAGAGGTTACAGCGTATTCCGCATCATTCTTTATAGATATCGTAGTGGCTGGGTTTTCATTCTTTAAAATTTCTTGTAAGGGCTTATTGCTTATATAGATACAATCGATCCAAACTGATTCTTCTAGCGCAGTAAATTTAATGGTTTGCATTCCTTGATTAAGAAATACCCGATAAAAAAGGTAGTTAAAATTATTTAATTCAGATATTTGTTGCGGAGAAATATTTTGACCATTTATGTCTAAAATGCTTCTGCCAACTTGTTTAACAGCGACATAGTATTCATTGGATATAGGTGCTTCTATTTTGATTTCCATGTAGCCTTGAGGGGACAGTTTTACGGTTTGCCCTCTTACCCAGCCTCCGCTTGGATAGGTTTCCCAATTCTTGTTCCAGTCATCTGTAATGCTGGCTTCGTGGAGTTTTATGTAGCTGTTTTCTGCTTCATAAATTCCCATGTAGTCTTTTTGGGCTATCAACCGCCTTATGGCGTTTTCATATATTGTAATTGTTTTTTCTATTTCTTCATGTTTTACGATGGCTATAACGTCTATATCGATCCATTGTGATTCTATGTTTTCTAGTCCTAAGATGTTTTCGCCTAGCGTTAAGTTGAATGTTCCTATGTTGAACCATTTAAATCCGTAGGAATCTTGCGGGAAAGAGATCACGCTTACATTTTCGTGGTTGAGCCAGACTTGAAGTTTGCCTCTCCACGGTCCGTTACAAGTACCTCTGATGTATATATCATAGTTGTTTGCGTTGTCCAGTTTGAAGCTTATGTTGTATATTTTTCCAGGAGTGATTGTGGCGAGGGTATACTTGTTCCAGGAAGGTTGCCAGAATCCGGAAAGGACCCAATCAGTTTCGGTGGCTTTTATAGTATCTTCAAGATTTATGAAAATTTTGTTTTCTGCGTTTGCAATGGCGTATTCGATAGCAATGTCTTCGGTGAAAGTGTTTTGCGTTGTGAAGATTAAGTTTTCCATGTTTTCGGCGTCTTTTAGGTTAAAGAGTCCCCATGGAGTTTGTCCCATTATGATTGGTATTTTTCCCTTTGTTAACATGGCTAGAGATGGGAGACTGTATCTGTAGCTGCCGCAATATAAAAGGAAAGCCTTTTCAGATTCCATTACTGGCAATTCGATTGAATTGGTTCTCTTATATACCGCCATTGTTTCGCTGTCGAAAGTTTTTTCCAGCTGGTTGCTATTATCAAGCTGCTCAAGTACATATTGTGGGATTATTTTTTTGTAGACGACTAGATATTGGAGATCTGGTGCTAGGTTAAGGGCGTTTATTGCACCTATGGTGTCGTTCCATACGGTCATTTTCTCATTAATCATTTCCAGCCACCATTTAGTCATGAAAGGTATTTCCCAAGAAGTCCCTCCGTCTGCACATTTGAGTTGATACTTATTTGCCATATATTCATGTAAATGTACAAGGGTCCACCCTACTGAAGCGTCTTTTCGATAATACGCCAACTCGGGCGAACTCAAGGAGTATGAAAATGAAAGAGCCCCATATATTGGAATCATGATAATGCGTGCACCCCTAGGTATAGAGCGGTACGCTTGATCTACATCATCCGGGATTTCCCATAACTTAACATTGGGCATTAAAACAGATAAGGAGCCTACCAATATTAAGGACATAAGGCATAATGAAGAAAAAATAGGTGGCCTATTGTCAAGCTTCGGAATATAAATTATCTTTGAAAAGTTAGAGTAAAACCACGAAAAACCTATTCCTGCTAAGAACGCAAAAATGAGTGCTGCTGTTGGAAGGAAAATTCTTCCCGGTGCTCTAAATGGCATGGGCATAAACCAATAAAATACAATGGATAGTGCTGAAGACGACAATATTAGTAAAAAGCCGACAAAAAAAGGCACAACATGTTTTTTACAAGCAATAATGGATAAAATGCTGAAAGTTAAAGGAAGGTATCTTATAAAGGTATATATGTAAATTGTGCCTGTCGCCATAATTGCGGGATCTGTCCTATTTGTTTGCGCGATATTTAGTTCTAGAGCTTGCAACAAGTTTGGAATCTCGTTAAAGCTTATTTCACTTAACATGAATTGAGGAGATGGAAAGAATTTTGCATACGACAGAATGAATGATAAATAAAGTGCGGTGCAAGAAGCAATTATTATAATAATAAGAATTAGTTTAAGTAACTGCCCCTTATCCCAATATAAGCAACTCCAAATTACAAAAGAGCAAAGCAGACAGATAAACCCGATTACAGCGTTAACACACAGAAACCAGATGTAAAACAAGAACGTAAGAACTATGCCTAAGATGCACACCTGTTTAGTTTTCACTGCAAAAACCCAGTAGGTAGCTAAAAATGTTAGAGGTATCAAAAGGGTGATTGTCACATAACTCAAATGTCCTTGGGCAAACCCATTAATCAATAAAGGGTTAGTAACTAAATAAAGTGTCGCGCTAAAGATAGAAGCTAATATGTTGTACGTGTGACGATATACCAAATAATAAATCACAATAGTAGACATAAAATTACCAAAAATAAAAAATGCTATTACTCCGTTAAACAAGCTTTTTCCTAATAACAACGAAAACAGGATTGGCAATATGAGAGCTGGTGTTCTCATATAGTAAGAAATGTCCATTGGTTGAGAATATGTACGGGAATCAAAAAGCGCAGGGATTGAGCCATACTGAAGAAGGTGATTCATGTAATAATCAATACAGGCAGTATACATAAATCCTTCTTCAAAAGAAGGAACAATTTCATTACTGGGACGAATCAACCAACCAGAGAATATTAAAACGGAGAGCATAAATAGAACTAAAATGGGTATAACATGTTTCCGTCGACATGGAATTGAAATCCATCTAAATTTTTTCTTTGAATTTTCCTTATCCGAATTACATTTCATAGATGATTCTTTTCTGGATTTTATGCAAATTAAAACCAACTGAATAGCTATAAAGCTAACTAATATCATGATTACAACAGGCAAAGTGTTAATCAATATTAGTCTGGCAGAGGACCCAATAGAACTAAAGTATAATTCTTCCCAAAAATTCTTTGAATATCCACCAATTACTTCGTATACTTTCCCATGACCCAAGACGGTTTCTTTTATTATTTCTCCGGGCAAATTCTCATTTTTAGAGACAATTATAACTAATGTGCCACCTCTTATAACATATCCATCAAAAATATCCTTCCAAGGTTCTTGGCTAACATATCTGCTAATACTTGAATCACATACAATAATGTCAAACCTGTCTAAAATATTAATAGGCACCATGCCGAGAGATGGCGCCCACCCCGTTTGAATCCAATGATCGGTATAAGTAGTGGTTAGCACATCGTGAGGCCAGTCACCAATGCTAAGAACATGAATGGAAATATAACTGTAAATGCATAGACAAAAGAAAAGTAAAAAGACACATGTACATGCTGTCTTTAAGTTAAGTAGCAAAGCGATTAACTTATAAATGCCTAGGGTTCCCCTTGAACGAGCCTTATTTCTTCGTATACTATTAACGAAGTTACTCATATTCTTTCCATTAAAATTTAATTAACAACATGAAATAGCACCGAATTGACAGACCTCAACACAACAGCCACATAATAGACATTTTTCAGGATCGATAGTTGCCTTTTCATCAATTTGTATCGCGTTCCCTGGGCAAACCCTGACACATATTCCGCATGCTTTGCAAAGTTTTTTATTTATTTTAGGATTTTTTACAGACACATCGTAACCTACCTCTTGAATTATCCCAATTTTACCAAAGATTTCAGAGGCGGCTCTCGAGGATAGCATAGCATAAGCTAACTTGCGTATTGACTGCAATCCCCTTACCCAATGCTTTGCCTTATTAATAAGAGGATTACGCTCAAGCAATTTAGGATGTGGTGCCGTAAAATAAACCATAGATTCCTTAATTGTGCAGCCTACAATTTCTATTTCCTCTAGAGTATGAGGGCCAAGGTTCTCGCTTACTGCAATTCTTAAATGAGGGATAAGGAACGGATCCATACCCATTACCATTGACGCTACCAGATCAGCAGCTAAAACATTACTACTAGAAATCATTACTTCTGATTTTACTGGATTACCAGCAACTGGTCCTCGTCCTTCCATACCTATTAAGCCCTCTATTATTGTAAGGGTCGGAACTATAATTTTCGCTAATTTAACTAAACTCTTATCCAGCCCAGCTAAATGTATTAGACGTTTATCATAACCTATTACACAGCCCAAAAGATTCTTTATGCCTAAACTAACGGTTGTTAAAACATGCGTCTTGAGCTTTGCAAGGTTAATCATCTTAGATTCAAAAATAATATCGGGAACTTTAATTGTATAAGTTGAGGTAAGTCGGATAGTCTTTCCTTTTTCGTGATTGATATTGATAATGGGCACATCAAGTTTGGCGCACAGCTTATCCACGCCCAGATAATTGAAAACGTCAATGTTTATGTAACCGGTCATCGCTCCCTCAGCAACAATGACATTCTTGTATCCTTTATCTTTAAGCACTTCTATAAGCGATTTCAGTACCCGAAGATCGGTAGTTGCACCACTCATAGCATTTCTATGACAACCAAAATTAGGTTTTATCAGTATTCTTTCATCTTTATTGGGGAAAAGCTTTTCGATGGGACCTATATTTGCAATGCTATTAAGCACCATAGCCTTAGGATCATATCCTCTAACTATTGAAACTCTGTACAAACCATCACTCCCTAACAAAATTTAATATTTCAAGTATTCCCTAAAAATTGATAAAATTAATGACGCGTTAAATAGCATGTTGGTGTAGTTTTCGTTTGCTAGTGGACAGGGATGTCCCTCTTTAACTTTTTCTCTAACTTTTTGGGCTTCTTTAGAGCGCCATAATTTTTTGAAGTCATAGTCGTAGTTTCTAAGATTCCCCATACACGAAGCGTAGACCGCACATTCCCAAACGTCTCCAACAGGCGAAATTTGGGCGGAGGCGAACCCCGCATAAGATTTAATCTGTTGCCTTTTAGTTCTATAATATTCCTTAACCAGTCTATAATATCTTGCTCTAAAACTCTCAGTAATCTTCGCTAAACCTTTCCATCTGCTATTTTCAAGACCATCATTTACACGATCTATTAGAAAATCTAAAGCAGCTTCAAGCTCTTCATACGAAGGCGTTATCCCATTGCCCTTATTCTCCATTTCATTACGCTCCTCAGCCATCTCTGCAATATACTGTTCAGGATTAAACTCACGCATAACAGTTTCATAAATCCTGGGGACATCGTGAACGTTCCAAGATGATATAACGGTATGCACACCAACTATAAGGTTGGGGTAATCTTTTTTCAGATTCATAGTCCCTTGGTAAGCCTTGACCAAAAAAGAATAGTTTCCAGGCACCCCTCTAATTTCATCATGACCTACGCCGATACCATCTAAAGAGAAATTCAAAACCAAAGTCGTTTCAGAAGAAATCTCCTCCAAAATCGCTCTAACCTTCTCAGGGATTATCCTCCAAAGAATACCGTTCGTAGGAATATTCACTATTTTAGGTTTATTGTAACGTTCAACCAACTCAATTATTTCAACCAAATCCTTACGAAGAAAAGGCTCTCCACCGCTTATAGTCACCCAATACGGCGACTCTCCTAGGCTTTTAAGCACTTTCTCCCACTCATCCAATGTTAACTCTGCTTCAACTGGAACCTTGTTCTGAATATTCCAAATATTGCAAGTTTTACACTTAGAATTACATCTATAAGTTATGCTAAATGTATAGTTAAAAGGCAACATTAAGGGCGTGCCCAAAGCCCGGAAACACCAGTAAAAAGGTAGTTTAATAGCTAACCTGCCAGTCGACCTCAATATCAAACCTTCTTAGTAGTTTCAACAATAGCCCAAACAACGTGACTTTTACCCCGAAAATAATCATAATAACCCATCAACCTGCTTAAAAACTCCAAAAACGTAGCTCCCAAAAAATGCGGCCACCTCAAAGGATTGAAAATTGGAAAGCTTTTAAATATTGCCCTCAAAACCAAACCAGAACTTTGCGTTGACACGCGGTACTTAACCATTCTACTAAGCGCAAGATGCCCACAAGCTATTCGCCTGCGCTGTTTAATAAAATCACTAACAGTTTCAGGACCCCTATTGTAGACCAGCGCCTCAGGCACATACACAATTTTATAACCCCTTTTCGTTATCTCAAACTCTATCCAAGCCTCGTCTACCACAGTATTATCTGGAATATTATCGAAAACTTTTCTAAAGGCAATAAGCTCGCCGCATTTAGGTGCTTCCAACGCTATATAGTGGTGAAGCATCCATAAAAGTCTACTAGCATACCCAACTAGACTTTTATCGATATTCTTGGGCACGGGATGTGCTCCAGCCATGCCAACCTGTTTATCCATAAACACGCGACAAAGATTCTCAATAGCATCATTTTCTGGAATTGTATCAGCACTCTCTAAAACAAGAATTTCATTTCTGGCAACTCGCAGAAACTCGTTAACTGCAGAAGCCTTGCCTTTTCTGCAATTTTGCCTCACAAGGTGAATTCTGGGATCCTTTTTAGCGAAATCTTCCACAATTTCATTGGTTCTATCGGTAGAACCAGAAGACACCACCACTATTTGATCAATCTCCGTAACTGAGGTTTTCTGGTTTTGGATGGCGGTCAACAGTTTTCCAATATTTTTTTCTTCATTATATGCAGGTATACCGATACTAATTTTAAACCTCATAAAATTTAGCTTCCTACTACTTCAATAATTTCAGTCGGGTCTTAGCAAGCAAAAGTAAATACCTAAGATTTTCTTCAATGCTTAATTTGCTTTTACCATTAAGCCTAGGCTGGAATATATATGGAATCTCCGCTATGGAACTAAATTTACCCTTAACTAAAATTTCCAAAAGTATCTTGAAACCATTCGAGCTAGGTTTAAAATCCCTTATACATTCTTTTCTAACTATAAAAAACCCCGACATGGGATCCTTAACTATTCTTGTTTTTGGTATTAATAAATGCGCCAACTTCGTAGCGCCTAACGAGACAATTTTCCGCATAGAACTCCAACCCTTAACTCCTCCGCCATCAACGTATCTAGAAGCTATAGCTAAACTGTAACCTTGAAGTATTTTCGCATACATTTTGAGTAACAACTCAGGAGGGTGCTGTAGATCAGCGTCCAAAACTGCTAGAACATCTGACTTAGCCATTTTAAAACCGTCGAAAACAGCTGAGCCCAAACCTAGTTTGCCACGTCTTTGTAAAACTCTTATGTTGCCATATTCCCTGTTGAGTTCTTTCGCCAACTTTGCCGTGCCATCAGGGCTATTGTCATCAACAATTATAATTTCAAAAGGAATACCGCCCAATGCTGTTTCAACCCTCCTAATAAACTCTTGAATGTTCTCTGCTTCATTATATGTTGGCACTATTAAAGAAAGCCGTGGACTTAAAATTTCAAAGGCTTGCTTTTCACTAAACATTACAAATCTGTAATTTTCCACTCTTTCACTCCCAAAAGTCCTTTTGTAAATCTGAGAAAACATGTAAGCTTATAGACCCAGTTTTTCGGGTTTTTGTCCATATCTGTGGTCTCCGCAACAAAATAAGCAATATTGCATATAGCGCTATGAAGGCTTGAAGGCTCCAGTAAACGTATATGAATGGTAGCCAAAGCAGATTAGTAAGCCTTCTTGGCTTTGAAATGTAGGCTAGGGCTAATCCACATATTATCAACATAAGAGTTACGCCTATGGCTGAGAGTTGCATTAGAAACTGTAGTGTAAAGTCGAGATTGAAGGCTGTCAAAGTTGTGTAGAACGCTATCAAATAGCTGGTTAGAGAAGCAATAAGTATGAAAGGTCCTAGCAAGGTTAGCTCGGCATCGAGGCTTTTCCTGCTGGGCTTGGCCATAAGCTTGCCGTATTTGAAGGCTACTTGCATTGTTCCCCTGTACCATCTTGTTCTCTGTTGGAAAAACGTCCCAACTCGGGATGGAGTTTCCTGCCAAGAGCATATGTCAGAAGCATATTTTATGGTATAGCCTGCCTCAACGAGCCTTGCAGAGAGCTCCATATCCTCGGACAACGCTTTTTCGTCGAAACCGCCTAGTTTCTCTAAAACGTCTCGCCTTATAAACTGACATGTTCCTCTCAAGTGGACGAATAAGCCTAAAACGTCTTTGCCTCTTAAATAGGCTTCGCACCAGGCAGCCTCCTCATAGGATACAAATTTTGTCAACATATTTTCGTCAGCGTTTATGCTGCACAGCCTACCTTGGATAGCTGCAACGGAAGGTTCATTAAAGTATGTAACCGCTCTCTTCAACACATCCGGTTCAGGAACATTGTCCGCATCGAAAAAAGCAATAATCTCGCCTTTGGCGTGTTTAAGGGCATAGTTTAGGGCTGAGGGCTTCCCATTGGATACTGGCTTATGAAGTAGCCTTATCAGGTTTGGATACTGCTTAACATACTCCAAGCATATATCTACAGTCCTGTCGGTGGAGCCGTCTTCAACAATTAGGATTTCCCTTTTTTCAGACGGGTAATCCAACCTCAGCAAGGCCTTTAAAAGCCTGTCCACAACCTTCTCCTCATCCTTCACGGGGACAATTATGGAAACGGTTGGCATTTGTTCCTCAGCATGCAATGTCTTTTCCTTCTTTCTTCTGCTTGAAAGGCGCATATGCTTTACGCCAACAGCTATGACTGGTATCTGGTAAAATATCCAAACGTAGACAATTATTAGAATAACCACAACTACGATGTGAACAGGATTCAACTTATACACCTTCTAGGCATGAAACCTTCTTTTTTAAAGAGGTTTCCAGTTAATTAGCGGTTTGCTACCGCCTCCATGTTAGGCTTTGAAATGTCTTATCCATGACTGTGAGAAACCTTATGAAACCTTCGTCTTCCGCCCATTTCCGCGCTTCCTTGTTTCCCCAGCTTTCCGCGATCTTGCTCAGTTTCATAGCTAATGGCTTTCCAACCTGACCCATAAGCCATCGCAGTGGACCTGCCAAAAAAGCTTTAACCTTCACAATTATGCTAGCTAACACGCCGATGAGCCGTGGGCTTCTCGGCTGCTTGACACACTTTAAAGTCAGGTCCACGAGGGCTCTCTCAACCTTTGAAAGCCTAAACCACACCTTCCGTCTCACAGCCTCCCGCTTAATCTTCGCCAAAACAGAATAATCAAATGCAGATCCAGCAGATGATGCAAAGTTCAGATTCGACTTTCTAAGGCTAAAGCCGCCACTACAACCGCGTTTCCACAAAGCCTTAGCAGACCTTAGAAGCTTAGCCACCTTCACAAGCCTACCTGATTTAAGGGAGGCTCCACCAGCCGACATCACAGAAAATCCGTCGACCGCACTCTTACCCTTAATCATGTCCAACCCTTAAACAGACCATCAATACTCAAGATCAGATTCTAAACTACAGCCATCAGTATTTATAATTTACGCCACACTAATAAGCATGGCAAAAGCCGCGAAAACAAAATAATTAGCCGTCTAACGGTTTAAAGCCCTTAACTGACTTTTTTGGCAGCTCTAAGCCACAAGGCACTCATCACAAAAGTAAAACATAAGGTAAACCAAAAGAAAAATATCACCATTCTAACAGCATCCAAAACAATTTCTTCAAACACCCGAAACCTCTCCTGACACCCAA
>JAWCEH010000041.1:0-16409 GCA_038859955.1 Bathyarchaeia archaeon
TTCTTAGGATATAAAGTTAGAATTGATATTACTGGTATAATGAAGCCGAGGGCGGCTGATGACTGTACCGTTAACCCCCATAAGTCGAAAAGTACGGTTGAAATACTAACCAGCATCGTGCTCCAAAAGCCCCATTTTCTCCTAGTTAAAAGACCAAAGGCGGTTATAAGTCCAAAAACTCCTAAGGATAGAAACATTATGAAAAGTATAAGAGAGATTAGATTGTGGATGGGGGTGTTCAGGAATTGCCCCATCCCCGTGGGTGTGCCAAGTATGGCGAAGAAGATCCTGCCAATAGATTGGAGAAGCCAGAGAAAGCCCACTAAAATGATTCTCCCGCCTATTCTTTCCGAGTTTTTCTTCTCACGCAATATTCCATCAACTCTCTTTAAGCTGAATTGCTATTTTCCTTCCGAAATCTTCGCATTTAGGAATCTCACTTTCCACGACTGGCCCTTTAATCCCACCAACTTTTATAGATAAGCTTAAAGAGGGTTGATGGGAGGAAAATAGCAATTTTATTAGCCATTCCCCTTCTTTCACCTTCCTTCACCAGCCTCTCCAGCATCCTGTACGTTTTCTCCTCGTCTCCTCCAGCAAATTCCCTGAGAATGAGGTAAACATAGTTAAGGCGGTCATGGAAGAAGAATGGAGTTTCGCTGGCGATTTTGCTGAGTCTGCCCAGTAGGGCGAAGACTTCCTTCGGTCTCCGGAGTAAAGCCCCAGGATCGCTTCATTCTCAACTATGACGCCGGGTATGCGCTGTGGTCTCACGTAAATGTTAGGCGGGAGCTGCGCGATCGTCTCACTCATGCATTGTAGGACATTCAGCTCATAGCATTGCCTACCGTCAGTAATGTGAAGGAACACTTTTAAGGTGGATGAGTCTTCTTTGCGCCTGTAGAAGCTGTAGGGGCGAGGTTCGCCTCTAGGCGCATCAATCCCATACCTGTTCAGGAGTTCCACCGCGGCATCCATTCCTGTAGTGGCGAGCTCGAGAATATTGACCTTTTCATTCTCCAAGATTGCTAGAATGACGTCTTGGTAGGCCTTGTTTGTCGCCGACACGACGCCGGACGCATACTCCGCATCCTCGATGAAGTCTCTTATGCACTTCTTAGCCTCCTCGGGGCTTACGTCTTCAAGATAATCCTTTATATCCTCATAGATCTTCTCCACATCGCCCCTCTTCGCAAGCCTAAAGAACTTCTCGTTCAGCTCCATTCGGATCTCTTCCCACGTGTACGGCTCCCAAACTACTGTGTTAATTAATGTTGGAACAAACATTCTCCCCAAACACATCGCCTCCCTACAATTAGACTAGGGAACATTTTTCTGAGTTCCTTCATTCTTTACCGCAGACTATGCATCGATAAATTGCCAGCATATTTTTCACCACCTCTATAAAAAGAGGGGTTCAGGGTTTATTCTTCCTCAATTTCTTTGACCTCAATAATTTCATCAAGCCTACTTTGCTTTTTCGACCTCTTCTTCTGTGAAGATGTTGTAAAGGTAGTAGTCTTCTTTCCGTGATGTTAGCGGGCATTCGGTGTATCCGATCGGGCACAGGTCTTCGCAAGCGTCTTCGTATGATGAGATTACTGAGCATACTTTCTCTTCAATTTCTCCCCTGACTATTTCAAGCGGGAAATATACTACCTCGCATTTTTTGCAGAATTTTAAATCGTCAAGCATCCATAGCCTTTCTCCGCATAGTTCACAATCTTTTAAGGCGCTGTATTCTTGCTCGGCTTTTCTCTGCAACTTTTCAAAATTTGACCTTGCAGTTTGCACCCGCTTAACTGGGCATTCATGGCAAAGTTTAATGTTGTAGTTTAGCATCCCTTCCAACACCATTCTATCCTCACTATTTCGCCATAATGCCCAGAAAATTTAAGACACAATTAGAGAGGAGGAAGCTAACGATTTTAGAAAAAGAATAAATATTAAAATACTGTTTCCTAGACAAATGCCACATAAATAAAATACCGTGACAAAACTTGTTTTAGAGAGGAATGTTACAACTGATTGAAATTACGATATTTTTATATATTCCATTTATGAATGAAGAATAGAAAGGTAGAGGAGAAAGAGGTATTTATCTTGGAGGGAAAAATGAAAGCCGCCCTTTTATATGGTCCGCGAGATTTAAGAGTGGAGGAGATCGACATACCAAGAATATCTGATGATCAAGTTTTAATAAAGATAATGGCGTGCGGAATTTGCCCGACTGATGTTAGAGTGTATACTGGTGATAGGCATATAATTGTACCCGGTCCAAGAGTAATGGGCCATGAATGGGTCGGAGAAATAGTTGAAGTGGGTAAGAATATCAAAAATTTTAAAGTTGGAGATAGAGTTGCAGTTAATGGAAAGATTCCGTGTGGAAGATGCTACTATTGTATTAACGGACTTGATCGAATGTGTCCAGATTTATTCAATATTGGGAGGGCTTCAGTAACTCCTGGGATGGCAGAATTTGGTAAAGCCTCTGAAAGGGCAATTTTTCCCATCCCTGAGAATGTCTCTTACATAGAGGCATCTTTCGCGGAACCGCTTTCTTGCTGTATAAACGCTGTTCAAAACTGTAACGTAAAATTTGGAGATGATGTACTAATTATTGGAGCGGGCCCGATGGGGCTTATTCTTATGCAATTGTGTAAAATTCAAGGTGCTAGGATAATTGTTAGCGAAACTATCGAGGAACGTTTGAAAAAAGCTAAAGAATTAGGCTCAGACGATATTATCAATCCAAAAGAAGTGGACTTCGTGAAAACTATTAAGGATTTAACTGGCGGAAGAGGGCCTGATGTAGTTATAGTTTCTATAGGAAACCCAATGGCAGAAATGCAAGCTTTAGAGGTCGTAAGAAAAAACGGCGTCGTCTGTTTCTTTGGAGGAACATGGCCCGAAGTCAAACTTGAAATAAATCCTAATTTTATCCATTACAATGAAATTAAATTGACAGGAGCATCCAACTATAATTACTCCGTCTTTCCAAGATCCCTTAAATTAATGGCTTCAAAGCTTATAAAATTAGAAACGTTGGTCTCCCATATTCTTCCTCTCGAAAGAGCGAAAGAGGGATTTGAACTCGTAGAAAAAAGGATTGGGTTGAAGGTTATAGTCTCCCCTTCCGAAAAATATAAATAGAACAAACAATAGTAACTCTTACTCAGAGGGACGATAAATTATGGAGAAAAGAAGGCCCCTAATTATTGCGGCGTTGTGGATCTGGTGGATTGTTGGAATAATCACTATTGCTGCTTGCTACGCGATATTTCAGCCTTGGGGTCCAAAACTTGGGATGGCTGAATCTCCAGAAAGAATATATCTATACTATGTTTATGTGCTTGGACATGAAGTTCCAGCTTCTCTTGTCTGTCTTTATTACTGGAGTAAACATCAAGAATGGCTTGCTCCACCAGGAAGATATATTTCTACGAAAAAATATAAGATGATTAACCCCTGGGTATTGACAGGTGGAGCAGTAATGGCAGCCTTATATGGGGTATTCGCATTAGTGGGCTCTGCTGTCCCGGTTCCGGGAGGGACTCTTGACTTAGCCGCTACGGCAACTGCTGTAATGATGACTTATTTTGGAGCGGTAACCTCCGGCATCGCTGTACTGTTAGGTGCAATCATTAGATTCCTGCTTACCGGTCGGCTTCCTGGGCTTCCACTTATGTGGCCAGCTTTTGCTCTTGCAGATTCCTATAGGTGGATAACTAATTCTTACGTCTACTGGCGTCTGGTGCGCGTTAAGAGGGAAAAGCCATTAAAGACATGGATTTATTGGGGCTTGTTAATCCCGTTTATAATTGCTAATCATAGGCTTTCAATCTTTATGCAGCACACATGGAGATATCCTCTTGAAACTTTAGCAGCTGTTTGGCTTGGTTCAATGATTCCAGCATTGCCATTTGGAATTCTAGCTATACTGGTCGGGGTTATTGTCGGCGAAACACTTTATAGGATGTCTTCGCTTAAACCAACGAAAGTTGCTGTGCAAAAATAAGTGCTTAAATTCATAATTCATAGAAAACAAGTTTAGTCCCGGTGTTTCCCTATGAGCGTTGAAATCAGGAATTTAACGGTGACGTATTTTGGAAATGACTTTCCATCTTTAAAAGATATAAATCTTAAAATCGAGGAAGGCGAGAGAGTAGCTATTTTAGGTCCATCTGGCTCAGGTAAGACTACGCTAATTTTGACATTAAATGGAGCGATTCCAGAGGAAGTGCCAGCACTTATTGAAGGAGAGGTAATAATTGATGGTCTTTCCACAAAAGATCACGGAATGAGTCAACTTTCTCGCATCGTGGGCATTGTGTTAGATGAACCATCCCTGCAAATTTTTGCTCTTACAGTAGAAGATGACGTAATATTCGGTCCATCAAATCTTGGATTGCCCAGAGATGAAATTATAGAGAGATATAAATTCGCGCTTAAAGCAACTCGTCTTGAAGGATTTGAGAAAAGAAATACTATGAGCCTTTCGGGTGGAGAGCAGCAAAGTTTAGTGCTCGCAGGCGTTTTAGCAATGAAACCTAAAGTAATGGCGCTTGATGAGCCCATATCAAAACTTGATCCTATAGGTAAAGATAAAGTTTTCTCGACGCTTAAAGCGATGAGTGATAGATATAAAACAACATGTATTATTACTGAATCAGGATTAGATTTAGAGTACCTAACTGACTATGTGCATAGAATTATTGTTCTATATAATGGTAAAATACTTCTTGACGATACACCAGAAAAGGTCTTAGCAAGCGACGTAGTAGATAAAATCGGTGTGGGGCGCCCTCCAATAATGGACCTATCATTAAAACTGAGGAAGAATAAAGGAATTAACATACCTAGTCCTTTAAACCTTAATATGGTAGCGCAATACATTAGAGACTATGTAAAAAAGAGTGGAAGAACAATATCATCACCTTCCTCTTTAGAAATGGAAAAATTCATCTATGGTAACGACAAGCCTATTCCGTTGAATCCTATAATTAAAGTCAAAAATTTACATCATATTTATCCAGCAACCCCACCTATTCATGCACTTAAAGGCGTGTCATTGGAGATCTACCCGGGTGAAATGGTAGGCATAATTGGACAAAATGGATCTGGTAAAACTACCTTAGCGCTACATCTTGTTGGAGTACTGAAACCATCAAATCCGGATGCGGAGATAATTGTTGATGGAAAAGACGTGACAAAGATTAAACCTAAGGATATTGGGAGATACATTAATTATGTCTTTCAGAATCCAAATCTTCAACTCTTCGCAAAAAATGTGTACGAGGAAGTTGCCTACGGATTGCGTATGCATGGGCTTTCTGAGGAAGAGATCTCCTCAAGAGTTTCGAATATTCTTGAAGTTTTTGACATAAGCGATATCCAAGAGAAACCAATTATGACATTATCCGCTAACGAAAGAGTCTTCGTGGCTATTGCTAGCGTAATGGTCCTAAATCCAAAGGTTTTAATATTGGACGAGCCGACATGTCGGCTCGATAGACATTATTCTGAAAAGCTTCTGAAAATATTACTAGACTTCAATAAGAAAGGCTTAACGATTCTCCTTATATCGCACCATATGGAACATGTAGCAAAATTTTGCAGAAGAGTTATCTTAATGGCAAGGGGAGAAATTCTTATAGATGGACCTACTAAAGTAGTATTTTCAAAACCTGAAATTTTAGAAAAAGCATCTATTAAGCCGCCACAAATCACCCGGCTCTGTCAAATGTTAGAGGATTTAAAATTCCCAAGGGATATACTTACACCTGAGGAGTTTTATAATTTTATGACAAATGAATTGATGCTGTGAGGTGTTGCCATGGTATGGTTAGAGTACCAATATAGGGACACTTTTATGCATAATCTACATCCATTAACAAAAGTGATTCTAGTAGCGTTTATACTCGTCTTAAGCAGTCTATGGTGGGATTACAAGTACCTTATGCTATTGCTGGCAATAGCGGGGCTGCTGTGCATTAATGCTAAAGTTCCAAAATCTTGGCTTATACCAATAGTAATTTTTATCTTTGGCAGCCTATATTACTATATACTCGCTGGAATCACTCAGGTAAACCCAGATTTCTTTAAGGTAACTCCTAAAGAGCTTGTAAATATAGGCTTTGTAATAGAAATTCCTGTTGTAGGATGGCATGTTGGCATAACTTATGGAGCAATTTTATGGATTGCGGCGAATATTATTCGTATACCGCTTACAGTACTAGCTACTTATACCCTTCTTTACACAGTATCGGTAGCTGATTTGATGAACCTTTTAAGAATGCTAAAAGTGCCCGAAGAGCTCACTTTCGCCCTCTCGGTAGCCTATAAACTTATTCCATATGTAACAAGAGAATTTAATAATATAATGACGGCTCAACGTCTTCGTGGATTTGAGATTGTTTCGAGAAATCCACAAAAAATTGCAAAAGGTATAATGCCTCTCTTCATTCCTTTGACGCAGCGAGCAATTGGGATTATTGACCAAACAACAATTGCCGCTAAAAGCCGGGCCTTTGGAAGTGGTAAACCAACAATCGTTGGAAAGATAAAACTTACTTTCCACGATAAAATAATTATTGTAACGGCAACAATATGTTTCATTCTTGCACTCTTCTTCTTTATCTTCTATGATGCTGGAATGATCTAAGTGAGGTGTAAGAAATGAAAGGTCCATATTTGATCGGTGTTGATGTAGGCACCACTGGATGTAAAGCTATGCTCTTCGACATTGAAGGCAATTTAATTAGTAAAGAATATAAGGAGTGGAGTGTAATTGTGCCAAAACCCGGCTGGGTGGAACAAGACCCAGAATGTTGGTGGAAAAATATAAGTTTAGCCATTCGAGAAATTGTAAAAAATATAAATTGTGAAGATATTGCTGGTTTAGCGATTAGCGGCTTATCACCTACAGTAATTCCAATAGACAAAGAAGGAAAAGTTTTAAGACCAGCAATAATCTGGATGGATCAAAGAGCGACAAATGAAGCAAATTTTCTATCTGAAAAAATTGGCCAAAAAATTAATGCCGCCGATCTCGCATCAAAAATATTTTGGGTAAAGAGAAACGAGCCTAAAATCTATGAAAAAACCTATAAGTTACTACAAAGTTACGATTTTATTAATTTTAAGTTGACTGGTGAAATAAAATCTGCTATGATTATGGGTCGCACTAGACCTGTAGATGAAGATTTATTAAGATTGATGGAGATCTCATTAGATATATTCCCTGACCCTGTTCCAATTGGCACGGTTATTGGGGAAGTCACGGCAGAGGCGGCGGAAGTTACGGGACTTAATAAAGGCACAAAAGTGGTTGCAGCAGCTGTAGACGTGATTAGTGCAATCTTAGGCTCGGGTGCTGTTAAACCTGGAAGGGTTTGTGACCGCGGAGGCACTTCTCAAGGGTTTAATTTATGCTGGAATGAGCCTGTTTTTGACCCTCAGAGAAGGATTGGATGCTGGCCCCATGTAGTAACGGGTTTATATAATATTTCTGGTGTCATGTCTACAACAGGGGCTTCTCTTCGTTGGTTCAGAGATAATTTAGCTACTATTGAGATGGAGATAAGCAAAAAGCTGAACGTAGATGCGTATGAAATACTTAATATAGAAGCTGAGCGTTCTCCACCTGGGTCAAATAACCTTATATTTTTGCCCTACATGATGGGTGAAAGAAGCCCTATACATGACCCATATGCCAGAGGAGTCTTCTTTGGTCTAAGCTTAAACCATAAACGTGAACACTTAATTCGCGCAATTATGGAGGGAGTGGCTTATGGAATGCGTCACATCATGGAAATAATTGAAAGTTTTGGTCCACAAGTTAAAGAAATTAGATTAACAGGTGGTCAGGCTAAAAGCAGAGTATGGTCGCAGATTAAGGCTGATGTTCTAGGTAAACCCGTAATACGACTTATCGTTTCAGATGCAGAAGCAGTCGGTTCGGCAATTATAGCTGGTGTGGGTGTAAGAATTTTTAAAGATATAGTTGAAGCATCTGAAAAAATGGTCCGTATAGCTGAAGTAATTAAGCCTCGCAATGAATATTATGAAAAATATACAAAACTTTTTGAGATTTATAAGGAGATATATCTAAATCTCAAAGATACTTTTAGAAAACTTTCTATCTGCAAATAAAACTAATCTAAACTGAATAAATAATAAATTGCTTGCACAGATAAGTTTCCTAAAAGTATCAGTTTTTACATTAAGTGCTCTACATGCGCTATCAATTTTTCTCTATTTTCTCTTCATTTTATCTTTATAAACATAACAAAATAGAAGAAAATTAAGGGAATAGATTAAAGTTGAGAGAAAGTTAAAGCTCCATGCATACAATTGATGGCGCAAACAGGTTCTCCATTGCATAGATCGCATTTGATAGCTAGTTTTTTAGCTGGATGAATTTTAATGGCATCATATGGACACGCTTGAACGCATGCGGAGCATCCAATACATTTATTTTCATTTATAATAACAAGACCGTTGCTATCCGCACTTATAGCGCTTACTGGGCAATTTTTAGCACACTCGGGGTCTTCACATTGTTTGCACAAAATTATTGAATTCTTGATAGGCCAATCAGACAGTATTTTTATCCTAGATAAACTAGGAATTATTGAGCCCTCCTTTATTAGAGAACATAAATATTCACATATTCTGCATCCAATGCATTTGCTCTCATCCACAGAAAGTTTCTTCATTTCCTCGATCCTCCTTCTCAATACTTTTTGAGAAGAAGAATATATTAATTTCGAAAAAAATTATATATTTTGTATTGTATTAAAGTCTTAATTAGAAACAATAGAGTGGATTTCGATGGAAAAGAAGGTATTTGGCTACGCCGGAACGGTTCTCTTTATTAATTTATCAAATAATAAGATCACCAAGAAAAAACTCGACCTAAATCTTGCGCGAGAATATATTGGAGGGTGCGGACTAAGCGCGAGATTTTTCTATGACCTATTTCTCGAAAAACTGGACCCTTTCTCCCCCTATAACAAGCTTATTTTTATGACAGGACCCTTAACCGGAACGCCTGTTCCATTTACCGGAAGAATAGGTGCCTCTGCCTTATCACCGCTGACAGGAATCTGGGGTGAAAGTAAAGCAGGTAGCTTGTTAGGCCCTGAATTAAAATTCGCAGGTTATGATGGTATTATTATATACGGTAAATCTAAGAAGCCCGTCTATCTTCTAATTGATGATGATAATGTCGAGATCAAGGATGCTAGCGACGTTTGGGGGCTCTTGACCTCTAAAACCATAGAGTTTCTCCATAAGGAGATAGGAAGAGGTTTTCGTATAGCCACTATAGGTCCAGCTGGAGAGAATCTTGTTAAGTTTTCTGCAATAGTACATGAATTAGGAGCAATTATGGGTAGATGCGGTCTTGGGGCGGTTATGGGCTCAAAAAAACTTAAAGCTATAGCTGTTATGGGTTCACGTAGTTTGAGTGTAGCAAAACCCAAAGAGTTACAGCAAACGATTGAGAAAATGATTGAGAAAATCAGAGAAAAATATGAGAGACTTGCAGGGCTTCCATACTTCATAGATTTCGAACGTTGGGAAAAATTTAGAGATACTCCAATTAAAAATTGGCGTGACTCTGTCTGGGAGGATTTAAGCGGGGAAGAGAAGGTTTTAGCGACATTTGCTTGTCCTTCTTGCCCAATTGGATGCGTTATAAAAAGAGCAACGATAATTAAAGGATTGCTTGGCGATATATGTGGAAACTTTAAAATGGAGACCCGATCATCCTTCGGACCGCTTATTCTTAATAAAAATTTAGAGACCGTAGCTCACGCTGGTCTGCTTTGTAATGAATATGGGCTAGATACAATATCTACGGGGGAAGTTATAGCTTTTGCGATGGAATGCTACGAAAACAATTTACTACGAAAAGAAGATTTAGGATTCACTCTTGAATGGGGAGATAAAGATGTCATAACAGAATTAATAAAAATTATATCTATTAGAAAGGGGGCTGGTGGTATTCTAAGCGAGGGAGTAAAACGCGCAGCTGAGATTATAGGTGGCGAATCCAAGAAATATGCGATGCATGTTAAGGGTCTTGAGATTCCTATGCATGACCCGCGTCCTACACCACAACTTGCCATTGTATACGCTTTGTCATGTGTTGGAGCAAATCACTGCAAAGGTACCGTTAGAGTTGCAGAGAAGTTCTTTGGTGATACCTTAACAATTATTGAAAAAACGCTACATGGGATGTATATATCTGAGGTCTTAGATTCCTTACTAGTATGCAGATTTGGAGCTGGTTTAGGAGAATACATGGACGAAGAGGATCTTAGCACTCTACTCTCGCTTGTTACTGGATTAAATACTAATACTTCTGCCCTTATTGAGATTGGACGAAGAATATTAACTCTAAAGCGGATGATAAATATTCGTCGCGGGATAAGTAAGGTAGACGATGATTTGCCTGAACGTTTTAAAGAACATCCAAAAATTGTAAAAGAAGGTCCTATGGTTATCAATAATTTTAGAGATCTTCTCGGCACCGCTTATAATCTTCTAGGTTGGAGCGAAAATGGAATACCAAAAGAAGAGATATTGAGAGAGTTAAACCTTCTAGAAATTGTTGAAAAACATAAAAAAGGGTAAAATCCATTGGGAGTGGGAGATATCTCTATTTAAGTTCTTTTAAAGCTTCCTCCACCGTCGCATTTTCATGAATTATCTTTCGAATAGCTTTTACCATCGCTGTTGGGTTCTCATGTTGCCATATATTTCTGCCAAAGGCTACACCAGCACCTCCAGCATCAATGGCATTCTTTGCCATTTCTAAGACATCTTTCTCTGTCTCCATTTTTGCTCCACCTAGAATTGTGACTGGTACTGGGCATGTTCTAATAACCTCTTTAAATGTTTCCAGGCTCCCGGTATATGCAATTTTCACAAAATCGGCACCCAGTTCGGCTGCAATTCTTGCCGCTTTTTTAATTTCCTCTGTATCATGAATAACGGAGCCTTTACTGTTTACCGGAACAACCTCCGCCAGAAGCGGCATCCCCCATCTCTCACAAGCTAGGGATACTGGACTAATAATCCTATATTTTTCTCTTTCACTCAAAGGCGCGAAAATCCCGATTTTTATAGCGTCAACGCCAAGTTTAACGGCTTCCTCAATGTATGGAATAATGGGCGCATCTAAGGGTATGGTTAATATTACTGACGGAAGCGCAGATAATTCTCGGGCGTATCTTTTTATGATGCCTAAATTAGTCATGATGGCGTCTGGTTTACCAGCTATAACCTTCTTAATGGTTTCCACTGGTTCTTCTAAACCCTTTATCGGACCAAACATTCCGTGGTCCATAGCGACAATAAAGGTTCTTCCATCTTCCCTAAATATCTTTCCAAGTCTAAGAGTTTTCCCAACATCCATTTAACGTTACCTCTTACCGAATGTTTATAGTGATTTTATCTTCCAACTTATAAATCTTTCTAACCAGCTTTTTCAGGCTTCAATTTAATGTATTCATTAATCCTTTTAAAGCCCTCCAGCCGATATAAAGGGCCACCATCAGAAAGATAGAATCAGCTATATGGCGAATGTCATGATCTATATAAGATTTCTCAAATTTACATCAAAGTTTCAGAGCACCGCTATCCCAATTAGCCCCTCACGGTGCTAAGAGCGACTATGATCCTAACGCTCGAAAGCCTGAGGCTGACCAAGCGGTCTAGGAATTGGGGGACAACTTCGCCATTACGGCCGAAGCCATCTATAATCCGCCTATACCGCTCAAGCCTCTCATCATGATTGTAAATAGCACCCTTCACGCTAAACTCGTTACTTCCGGATCTAAAAGTGGAAAAGATTTGAACCCTAGAGGTATTGGTGCCGCGGGCCCCCACCTAAAGTACTTAACTCACATACTTTTCCACTCTTTTCCTGGGGAAGGCGTTGACCCATATAAACCACCACGTTACATTATTGTTAAATTCACTAAAAATTATATTTTTTCTGGAATGCAGTTTATTAAGTGATTGGTTATGCCGAGTTTTGGGGAGAAAAATATTATGTTGCTCTGTAAGAAAAGATAAAACGTGAACTTGAAGGTAAGGCTACTTTTGAGTTCATGAAAATTATACGAGAACGGGTTTGTGAGAAGAATGGAAGAATACCTTTTGCTATCTCAAAAGAACTTTAGCGGACTTTAGAGAAATGTAATGTTCCTCTTAACATTTTTGTTTACGGCAAAATAAGAGATGAAAAGGTCAGATGCTTCTTTGCGGAGATTTTTAGAGATTATAGCTGAATATGAGATTTTACGGAGACCGCCTAGAGGCTTTGATCTGAAAAGGTAGTGGAAATCATTTTGGTATGGTAGGCGGAAAAGGCGCGTTTATCCTTCAGGATTACATTTGATTAAAATATAACTATATAGATTTAAGAGCGTAATTGTCTAAAGTGATTTACAGTATTACGAAGATATCTAGAAAACGTTTGAGGTTGATGATTTAATGCTGGATAATATGAAACTAAACCAAGAAAAATTAGGCGAGGATGCTCTTGGAGGGCTTATTGAAAAGTTTGAAAAATTGCTTGAAGATCTTTATGAAGCTAGTAAGAGTGGGAATATCGTTGATCACGCTTTAGTAGCACATTTGTTAGGAAGAGAGAAAGAAGTTTTAAGAAGGCTAGTTAACCAAAAGGATAGTTTCAGTAGTGCGCTTGCAACATTGCTTGTATCTGAGGAGCAGGATTTTATTCTTAGAATCATCAAGGTTCTGGAGGAAAAATTCCAAAACCGGCTAGTCTATGGTTTTCCTTATACTATTATAGCATTAGACAGGTTTTTGGATAAAGGTTTTCTTAAAGCGTCTAGGAGTATTTTTGAATTACTTTCTAATAATTTAGATAAAAGTCTGGTGCCGAAGGATGAAATGTATATCGTAGTAACGATCTTTGAGCGTGCGGCTAATAGTTTGCAAATTAATTTTCCTTCTTTAAGAGAGACCGTTGAAATGAGACTTAAAGATGCGCTTATGGTCTTAACAGATTTCGCCCTGAAAGAGAAACTAGAGAAACTGAGCTACCAAGATTATCAAGCAATAATAAACTGGATAAAGATACAATTGAGTGAGAGCTATTATAGTGAAGATCAAGATGATATTGAAATATTTAACATTAAAGTTCCTCCTCCACTATTCTTCTCCCCTTTGCGTCTCTATCTCGTCTGGAAGTTTTTTAACAAAGTTTCAAGGGATTATAAATTAGTGCCTTATAAATATACATTAGATGATGAGAGTAGACGTTTCTTTATAGAATTGCTCAAAAAAGAGAAGACAAAAAAAGCAATAGAAGTTGCGATCCTTAAGGGAATAGAGGATTTCTTTTTAACATTAATTATAGCGCTGTCATCCTTCATTTCCAGCTACCTAATTATAGATAATTTGCTAAACCAAATATTAGAGCCCTCTTTTCACTCCATTATCATTGCTTTTATTTCCAGTTTAGTAGCAGCCGTATTTGAAAAGTTTTCTGAAGGAGTAAAAGGTTATAAACACAAAATCTTTGGAAAAATAAGGAGTGCATTGGAAGAGAGAAAAAACTATGTTGAGATGCTGCTAAGTCAGCACTCAGATTAAAGGAACCATGCCCTGTCTGATGGTAAACTTTCTAGATCTAGATCTCTCATTTCTTCTTTAATGCTGGCAGCCAAATAAGCTAAGAGTCTACTATATTTTATGGTGACTGGTTCTCTATTAAAGACGCTAACTCCTCTCCAATTAAGTCTGGCAAATTCGCATATTGAAGCCACCAGAGCTTCTCTATCAACCTTTTCAAGTGGAATATTGCTTAACCGTAAAGACAACAATAACGGTGTTGGGACTCCTAATGGAACCATCCCAGAAAAAGACCCTAGAGTATAGGTTAAAATTAATTTTTCACCTATTTGTATATAAAGCCCTATTGGTGGATAACCATTTTCACTTAGTGAGAAGACCCTGTAAAGGGGATTCGTTATGATTCGTAAAACAATATATTTAACCCTTATATCTCTAGCTCTTTCTATTTCCTTTAAAGTTTCAGCAATCTCTTTTTCCTCAAGTCCTCCAATATTCTTCCCTGAATAGTGTATAATGATGTCAACCTCTTTGCCAACACTAAATTTATTAAGTGATTCTATAATTACTCGCTTCAGCTCTTTGAGAGCGGATTCTCTACTGTACTCAGTGACAAATGTCTTTATGCTAAGGAGCTGCCCCTCATCACTATATAGCACGACAAAGCCAGCATACCTATTATATTCTACATGTCCCGGCTCTTTAGGCACGTTGGATAATCCAGTACCTATTATAATGACCCGCTCGCCAGATCCACTAAAAGAGGGCACTTTGTTCCATAATCTCCAGGGTTCACCACCAGCTTTCGCGAAAATGGCATTAGCCATATTAAATGCAGTATCAACTAAACTTTTTGTGTACAACGTTTCAAACGTTACCATTTGGCTCATTATATTGTACCTAGTCAAATATGCTTTTAATAAACAATAAGGGGATTTTTTGAACCAGCGAGGATACGGCGGAACAACTATCACATATATTGGTTTTACGCTTAATTCTTTATCCTCGCATAAAATTTTTTTAAATTTATCATCATTTAATGGATTGCCTAATTTATCTTTTCTAATTATAACTTCTTTAAGCATTTCTAGTTTAACTCGATATACTCCTTCAAAACCCCCTGGAAATTTATCGTTTCCTTTTAAGAGAACATCTTTAAGCTTATTTATTTGTTCCTCCAAAATCCCTTCAGGTCGAATAAACCTTACCCTAAGTGAACCCTCAATCCGCCTAAATGGACCATGATCGATAAGCCCCCTTTTGGGGATTATATGAGGATTATTACCACCAAATCTGAGCGAAAAGAAGTTTTCACCAAGCATTTGACATCTGATCGTTTACACCTCCTCTAGCATGATAAAATGTTCAGAAATAGTATAATTTACATCTAGGTAGGATATTGGAAAGACATTAACGAATACTTCTTTAGCTATTCTTTCTAAATGTTCTAAATATATTGCAGGAGCATTTCGAAAAGCTTTTCTTTTCTTTTGAGCGCCCTGCGTAGGTTCATATCTATACGTCATTAAACCAAAACTATCTAGTAACTTGTCATACGATGAATTAAATAAGGAGCCAATGTTATTAAGAAAATTTCCATACCACGTTGGGTTTGTCTGAAGATATACCTTGTCTAAAGTTACTTCCACACTTTCTTTTGATAACTGAATACTTGCAGTCTTCTTCTTTCTATTTATATCAATTAACAGCCCGATCTCTTGCTTTCTCTCTTCTCTTACGATGATCCTTTTGTTAATCAGAAGAAAAAGTAAGTCCCAATTATTTGTCCTCTCAACAATATTGCCCAAACTTACCTCTGTGGTTACCTGCAAATCCATCGTTGGTAATAAGTATAGTTCATCAATATAAATTGGATTACCGCTAGCATCATACCCTCCTAATTGTCTGATGTGTTCTATTCTAAAATATACCCTTCTGTAAAATTTATAAATTGGCCACTCTTTTAAAGGCCATGAAAATAAGGGATTAACAAACCTGTATATTATGCTGCCCTCTTTATTCTCGCCAATTTTCTCAACTTTTTCCAACTCTTTCCTAACCTTGTAGTCTATCAAAGATTTTAATAAGAATTTGACCGGATAAGATAGAGGATGCAATTTCACTACTCTGATTTCATTGTCTGAGAAAAATGGTATTTTTAAAGATGAATCTTCAGAAAAAACATAAAGACCTGGATCATATTCTAGATATTTGCTTGTAGCCCAATAATATGGTATGTCTCCACTTTTCAATATGTCTTTTAATTTTTTCTTTTCGTCGCTTCTTAATCTGTTTATTGACTCTAATCCTACATAAAGTGCAACTATATGATCCTTACCAGAAAAGTTAATCTTCATCGCGTTCATTAGAAAGGGGTTCAACGAGACTCTCCTTTAGTTGCGACTAAATTTAATTATTGAAGATGATTCTCTTAAATATATGTTGCCCTCGAAGTTTTTATCTATCGGTTATTGATGGCCTAGATCAATAACCTCGAAGTCATAATCCTCTTTAACATTAACCTCAGACCTTAGGGCACTTATCTCATACACATCTACAACGTTTCTGTTGTAATATAACAGGTTGGTAAACACCAAATGATAACAAAAGTTTTATTGAGGAAAAATCCATAAAGTAAGTTGAATAAGTGCTGGATATGAAAAATAAGAGAAGACTAAACTATTTAGATGGCAAGACTTGGGCTAAATATTCAATAAGCATTTGGTCTATTGTTAAAAGTCCTGAAGAAGTTAGTTTAGGTCATCCGGCAATGTTTCCAGTAGAGCTCTGCA
>JAWCEH010000042.1:0-16211 GCA_038859955.1 Bathyarchaeia archaeon
AGAATACAATCCAGACCAGTTCCCAGGCCTAGTATTCAGACTAGACAAGCCCAAAACAGCAACACTCATATTCAGCTCGGGAAAAATGGTTTCGACGGGGGCGAAAAGCGAAAAACAAGCAAACGAAGCAGTACACAAAATAGTAAGAGAACTAAAAGCAAAAGGCATCATAGAAAAAACACGGCCACAAATCACAGTACAAAACATAGTAGCATCAGCAACACTACCAGGAAAAATAGACCTCGAACACGCAGTAACAGGACTAGAAAGAACAATGTACGAACCAGAACAATTTCCTGGCCTTATCTACAGAATGCACGACCCTGATGTTGTGATCCTTCTTTTTGCAAGCGGTAAACTTGTTTGCACCGGGGCGGTTAACGAGAAGATGGTATATGATGCTGTAGAGAAACTTATGGCCGAATTGATTCAGAAGGGCCTATTGATTAGATGAGTTTAAAAACATTTTTAAGAGTTTATGGAAAGGCAGAGTCACGTGTTAAAATTGCTTTTATCATTATGCTGCTCTTTCTTGCACTAACCTTTTTCGCATATTTATTTTGGGAGATATATTACTTAATGTTTGTACTCATATTTCTCGTACCTTTCTATGAAGAATCTTCTAAAAAATATTCGAAAATACCCGATAAACAGGATAAATCTTGGATTAGCTGGCTTCAGCTAGAATGGTTGTATCAAAACTATTTCACATGTAACTATACTCTATCGCTTCTCCTTCTTATTATTAGTGCTTCTTTATTTCTTGAAAAAGGTTCTTCTATATGGATGCCTGTGATTCAAGCTGTCGCATCTACTCTTTTCTTTCCTTTTACTCTTTCAATCATTTTCAAAATAATTAAGAAAGACGAGTATGATGAATTTCAAATTCATCGGTCTAGAGTTGGAAGAAGGTGTTTTTCGTATCTTGCCGAAAGTATGGCTAACCTCAATAGAATGAGGGAGGCGGCTCGATACATGAAGTATTCCTTGGAGATGCTGGATCAACAATGCCAAGAAAACGGTTTTAAAGCGAAATCTGTTAGGAAAACAATATTTTTGCTTGAAGTATTAAGTTCAAGAGAGGCTTCGCACTCTGATAAGCTAAGAGAGCTAGCTTCTATTTTGGCTAATTCTCATACAATTGATGAGCATATTGCTAATCTTACTCCATTCTTGAAAAATATAGAATGGTTCAAAGATGTTGAGAAAGTGTCGCACAAGCGATATCAATTTTCAGTCCGGAAAATTGCTACTAGCAGTATAGTAATAGCCTTCTTCTCTGGGCTAATCTGGTTCTATCAAGATGAGATAAAAATGTGGCTCTCAAACCATATCATTCCCATATTTCAGTCTGAAGAATTCTTACGATGGGTGCTTCCTGGAACCATTTTGTTCTTTTTGTTTCTCTCTTTGGGAAGACTCGTGTCAAAATACCGAATTGAACTATCTGATTTAGAAACACTAGTAGAATACCTTGATAAGAAATGATAGCGCGCGCTGACTTTAAGCTTCTTTCCTGTTTTCTCCTGTTGTTGCTTATAGTTTCCGATTCTTCCTTTCTTGTTAAAGGAGAGAAAAGAGGTATGGTGGTTCTGAGGGAGCACCTGTTTTTTTAAAACGGAATTTGATTCCAATCTTGGGATTGTTACGCGTTTGACTAATGCGGAGTTTCATGTGTTTTTGGAAAATGCTGAGCCAGATGTTTCTCATAATTTAACGGTGATTTTTGAATCAAGGTCGGTTCCAATGGTTATATCAGATTACGAGTACGAGTTAGCCGAGATAAGTAAGAGAGTTTATTCGGTTAGTGTCAGGATTCCAGGTTCAGAGGGGCATTTCTACGTTATACCTGATTTCTTTAATTGGACGATACGTCCCCCAGTAGTGTTAACACTCTTGCCACCGAGTTTAACTGCTGTTGAATACATTCCTGGAGGCTGGTGTAACCTGATGTTTTCCATAAACACATCAATACTGTTTCATAATGCTACTATAGATGTTAGAACTGGGCACGATTTTTATGACGCGATTTATAAACCGAGTTTTGAAGCTGTTAACAGAACATACTATTGCATGGTTCCTGTGAAGGATGCTCCTTCTCAGGGATATGTGACTTTCTGCGGTGCCACTAGGGATTCTAGTCATATCATTCCTGTCGATGTTTACTTGGATGGGCGAGAGGTGGAAACAGATAAAATAGCTCATTATTATCTTTCACAAAGATTTGACTTAGTTCCAAGAATCCCGATTCCCCACTATGATAATGAGTCCTTCATCTACCTGCTAAACTTCTCATCAGTATCCGAGTTTACTGTGCGTTTAGATACTGGAAACAGAGAGCAGATATGCTATTTAGATTTAGAATCCCCGATAGATGATTTTGATGCGACTGAAGTAACTGCCTTCGACCAATCTTATTACCAGATACGGGTAAAACTGCAAAAACCGGGACGATGCTATTTAGGCTTAGGGGTTCTATCAAAGAAATGGACTAAAGAAGAGGCATATGAAGATTGGAACGCTATTCCACCTTCAGTTAAAAGCAAGTATCTCTCGCCAACCGGCTCATCGGATTGGCAGTATATTGATAATGAAAACCCGGTAGTAAAGCTTTGGGCAAGCGAATTAAATATGTCTGAGATGGGAATATGGGATCGTTGCTATGCATCCTTCATCAAACTCAATAATTCATTAAAATATGATGAAACCTTTTCCGACTCTCTTCCCTATTCTCAAGAAACTGCCAGTGCAACCCTACTGAGAGGAGAAGGAGTCTGTAGACATTTTGCTAGGGCATATGCAGCAATTCTGTTGGATATGGATGTGCCGGTTAGAACTGTTATCGGTACAGCGTTCATCGGAACAGACACATATAAGAAAAATCATGAGTGGAATGAAGCCTATATGCCGGGGCTTGGCTGGGTTACTGTTGATGTTGCTTGGCATACTTTTGCAAGGCTTCCGCCGGATCACATTCAATATACTGTCTGGTCTTACGAGGGAGAATCGTTTAATATCAGCCGGCTCTCAAATCCGATGCTTGATGATAGCAGTATTTTAGTGATCAATCGTCTCGGGGAAATATGTGCTCAAAGGCTTGAGAAAGTGAAAGAACTATTAGGAGCCGGAATCTTTGCAGAGGAGTTGGAAAAGGTTCCTGTTCTTTTAGAAAGGGCTAGAGTAGAAGCAACCCATGGGTCAATTCACTCAGCTCTTCTTTCCTTAGCTGAAGCCCAGATTTTAGTCAACCATGTTAGAACCCAAATCTACTCGATATACGGGTATATTCTTCTTGCTTTTATAATCATGTCAGCAATTATTGCTTATTCGCCCTGTTTTAGAAAAAAGAGTAAAAAATTTTTAATTGATGCAACTAATTCTAGTTCTGCTAAGCAAGCCTCTCAGTTAATAACCTCGTACCGGGTTTCATCAACTTATATCCGTGGCATATAGAGAATAAAATGGGAGCTTTGGAAGACTAGATACCAACATAAAAGTTAACCCTAGAATATAGGCCAAGAAGAAACTAAAAGGCTGCTCGTATTTTATATGTTCCCCTGAGTTCTTCTCCAGCGTATCTAATATTTCTTTGATTTCTGGAAGCAAATTATCACTTATGAGTTGGGGAGTTGAGGGAGAAGATTAGAAAGAGGAAGAGCAAACGCCTCGATGTAAGCAACTAGTATCAAGAATACCATAGTATAAACATTAATAAGTGCACTCCAATATGTCTTTTATATGGTTATGAATCAAAATAATAGAATCCCAAGTGTTGTACGTGATTTCGAAGAACAACCGGAGGCGCTAGACGTTTTATCATTCTTATTATTCAGAGACTGGTTTGCTAAAAAAGAGACCGAGTCTAAGGATTGGATTATCGTCGCACGTTCATATAAAGATGCTTGCACCGACTTATTCACTTTTAGTGTAATGGTCTCAGCTTCCAAATACTATATTAAACGATTATTATCAAAACCTGATTGGGATGTTGATTTGGACTTTGGAAAGCCCCATTTTTATGCTGACATGGCGGGAAAAGCAGCTTATTATGATTCGGGGATATTATGATTCGGTAATATTAAATGTCTAAATTCAGATTATATTCAAAAGAATCAAACTATTTTTTCACTTTTATCTAAACTTGCATCAGATGTTGGCATAGATAAACATCTTATGCCTCCATATTACCTTGGTACCTCGCTAGCATATTTATTTGACTTTAATTTGGATTATGTTATTGATGATTTGAAAAACATGGAACCTGATAAAGTAAATAGGGAGATAAAAGAAGTATTAAAAGGTCTCGACTTTAAATGGACTCTTTCAAAGGTCTTACCGAAAATAAAATATTTAGGAGAATATGGAGTAGAAGAAACAAAAAGAGAAGTATTTGAAACTGCAGAGCAACTATTAAAGTCACCATTTCCAATATCATATGTTCTCAACCCAATATCTTTTACTATCCAGAAATGGCTAAATCAGTATAATCTAAGCATTCAAATTGATAGATTAAGATCCCAATATGACGATGGAGTTGTATTTGCTGCTACTTCATTCTGTTTCGACCCCTCCTATCAATTAAATAAACATAAAATTTACTACCTTAGTTTGAAATGGTATAATAGGGTTTTCCATAAACCTAAACATGAGGATATGGGATGGTATACTACCCAAAGAACATTTGAAAGATGGACGGAAATAAAACGATGGTATGAAGCGAGTTAAGAATGGACCTAGCATGCAGCGTATGCTATACTGCTCAGGATTAGTGAGGGCAAGCATCTTAGTAATTCCCGCGGGCGCGCGTCCAATATTTTCGTCTAACACGTGCTGTTTTTGATGGATTTGAACATGCGGATGAAATTGTAATCATGCGCGTCTCATCAAAGTCCCAAAAGAGGAAAGCGGAGCGCGCTAGCGGGTTCACTCCTTAAAAAAGCTTATTTGTTTAGATCGCGGGTGTTACTTATGGATTTCAACAAACTTGAAGACTTGGCTAAGGTTGTTGCGTGGCTTGATTCGGCACGTTGGTCGCCGGAAAATCAAGAGAGTCTTATTTGGCAACCTTGTAATATGGCTTCATATTCACAAGAGGTTCTTGTTCACTGGTTAACCTACATTACAGATATCCAAAGGCCTTGGCAAGACGTTTGGAACAGAGGAAGAGAAGTCTTCAGGGAAATCGTCAAATCATTCATGGACACTAATTTTCAAACTTCAGACATACGGAATATTAATGACACAAAGCGGGAAGTTCAACAATTCCTAGACAAGTTTAGAACGCCCCCCAAACGTGGCGAAGTCAGAGCATTCAAATGTCAAAATATAGAGTATACTCCTAGATTTCCCAACCAGCATACGTTTATTGAACGCACCCTTACAATTTTAGTGAATCAGTATCAAAAAAACTTCATAAAATTTATCGGAGAAAGCCTCAAGAGATGGGAACATGAACCTGATGGTCTTCGTCATGTGGCATTCGATCTTTATTTACTCACTTATAGCAATATTGAGCTTGACGAAACTGTCAGACTGCTTAATAGTAAAGAAAATCAAAAGGAGCATTACTCCCGGTGGGCGCGCACGCGGCGTTTTGGGTACAAGCGCTTATGGGCAGCTCTTCGGGACTATCGCAAAGCGACGAATTATCTTGCGCTAGTTCAGCAAGGATTATGTGAGACATTCGGTCAAGAAGAAGGTAAACACCTCTACCAGATTTGGACGTCAGAAAGTAACTTCAGCCCTGCTCTCCTAGAGCTTCCCGGTGATGTTTGGAACAGTAACTTCATGCAAAGAGTCGTGAAGCCATTGGTTGACAGTTCAGGATTGAAAATCAATACGTCTCAGGGTGCTTCATACATAGCTAGGGAGTTATATGACAGGATGCCAAACAAACTGTTTTATCCAGAACAGCTTGATATTTCATTTGACCTTTCAGCCAAAGCTTGTGAGAACAAGAACTGTGACTTCTGTCCCTTCAGTAAGTATGAGTTAAGAAATATATGTTTATCAGATACATCAGCTGCTGGAAAAAAGTTCTGTCCTATAGCGCTTGCGACGTGTCAATACCGTATGATGTGCAATCCTAAGAACTGCCCTGTCGTGAATGGCGTGGGAAAGGGTCTGTGCACATCTTCATAGAGCGCGTGCTGCGATGAAATAACTTTGATGCTTATTTTAGCTCGCGTTTCCTAGAAAAACTTGAATAAATTCACCATGTTCGCCATAAACCGTATGCTTCCTCAACAGCATCTATCGCCCTCTCAATCATCTTCATCTTCTCCTCGTCGCCCATGCCTTTAGAGTCGAAGCAAGTGTAGAAGTAGAACCTGTTTCCTCCACCGGGAGGAGGAATGTAGTAAACCACTTTAAACCCAGTCTTCTCCGATACTTTCTTCGCAATCTCCTCCTTCTCTCTGAAGGAATCAATCATCCATTTGAAATCCTTATCCTCCTCGATCTCCTTCCACCTCCTCCTATCGACCATCATCCTATGGAATTCCAACTCCATGTCGAATTTCTCATAACGATGGTGACGGCGACGCCATCTTCTAAAGAATTTTTTCAACTCCGATTCCAGTGGAAAGACATCGTAAAAATCGCCGGCAGGAGGGGATAAGACGAAAACCTTGCCATCAGCGTCCTCGTATACTCCAGGATATTCTCCAGAACGCCTCACATACCACTTCAACTCAGTCTCCTCAGGAGATTTAAACTGAGGATTTCTTCCGATGTAAGGTTCATACGGTCCTCCTCGTTTCTCTATGATATCCTTTTTATTGTAACGGTTGGTCAGATATTCTTTCAGCCTTTCCAAGAATTTCTCCTCGCTCAATCCTTCGAAACCTCCTCCATGAACTCTATACAGGGCATGCCAGTATTCTCATCTATTAAAACCACGGCGACCATATAAGCTTCAACATCTCTTCTAACCTCATCGAATACTTCAAGACCATACTCTTCAATAAGTTGCATATATCCTGGTCCACCGCTTTCTGTCTTTACCTTAAGTTGGTTCCATGCTTTCTCATATTGTTCCCAAACGTTTTAGCGCGCGCTGAATGCTGAAAACGGCTTCTATATTTGCATAAAGAACTTGGAGAATGAGAACGTAAACTACCAGCTTAAAGTAGGCTATGGAGAATACTTCGTCGTTAGGGAAGTTTATCCCTAGGTATAGTACTGGGAACAATAGTTAAAGTTAATAGGAAGAATAAAATTGGAAAATAACGAAGATGATACCTATTGATGTGATAGATTCGGTAACGCTAATATCCAACTTTTGTATAGCGGTTTCGTTACCCTTTCTCATCTATCAACTATGGCTTCAAAGAAAAGAATTGAAATATAGCATGTATGAAAAATTGATGAGCGACTTTTCTAATCTGACTCTATCATTAGTTGAAACACCCAAGGCTTCGAGAGTTATATGTGAGTGGAAGTAGACCGATGAATTGGAATAAATATGACGAGGATGAAAAGGCTTTTATTTCGATTCATTACTCGGATTACTTGAAAGAGTTTGGGTTTCTTATAAAGAAATGAAATTATGAGGGGAATGGAAAAACGAGAAAAACTATGGGTGATAGATGAAATATTTTGCGACGGTAAGAAACTTCATCGTGAAAGTAGGCCTGTACTTTGATCCTTTATAGGAAAAACCTTATATAATGGGTGTACCTACCCATGGGGTAGGCACATGTCTTTAAAATATGTCTATGACTCAAGTCAGAGCACAGAGAATCGACAGAAGATTGTAAGTTTGCTTGGCACATTAGAAAAGAAGGGTATGCATATCTTGCGAATCGACACAGCGAATTGGGATCAGAACCAGTGTTGGAGCTTTTATCTTAATGAGCTACTTCCTTTAAGTGTGTTAAATAAGAAGAAGCTCCGTGGACGGGTTCGAACTCATAAGGCTGGAGGCATATATCTGCGAGATGTGCTAATTACCGAAAAAGAATTTTTTATAGATGAAGAAGTCATTATCTTTCTCGAAAAACTTATGGAGGGAAAAGAATGAAAATTCCGATTGAAACCATTGTGAACCAGAGGCGAATATACTATGGCGATTGTTTTAAACAAGGGTATGATGTACTAATTGCTTGCAATGATGTGATGAATTTTATCAAAGAAGTTCCTGAGAATTTCGCGACACTAGTTGTTACATCACCGCCCTATAACATAGGAAAGCCTTATGAAAAACGGGTTGAATTAAATCAATACTTAAACTGGCAAAAAAGCGTAGTGTCTGAATGTGTCAGGATATTAAAGCCAGAGGGATCGATTTGCTGGGAAATCGGTAATTATGTTGATAATGGTGAAGTATACCCATTGGATGTATTTTTCTATGATATATTCAAGGAACTTGGTCTTAAGCTTAGGAACCGGATCATTTGGCGGTTTGGCCACGGGCTTCATGCATCAAAAAGATTTTCGGGCAGGTATGAAACTATCCTCTGGTTTACCAAGTCTGATAATTACATATTTAACCTTGATGCTGTCAGGGTTCCTCAGAAATACCCTGGAAAAAGAGCTTATAAAGGTCCGAATAAAGGAAAACCTTCGGGGCATCCGCTTGGAAAGAATCCTTCTGATGTGTGGGATATATTATTACAAGATTGGGCCAACGAAATTTGGGACATACCTAATGTAAAATGCAATCATCCAGAGAAGACTATTCATCCTTCCCAGTTTCCTATAGAGTTGGTAGAGAGACTTGTGCTGGCTTTAACGAATGAGGGAGACATGGTTTTCGATCCCTTTGTAGGAGTTGGTTCTTCAATAATTGCTGCTATTCTACATAATAGAAGAGGAATGGGGGTGGATAAAGAGAAAATTTATACGGATATGGCCTATGAAAGAATCGTAGCGGCTTTAAAGGGTTCTTTAAAAAGGCGCCCCTTGGGCAAACCAATTTATGAGCCTAAAGGGAATGAAAAAGTTGCAAAGCCACCGCCCGAATGGCAAGGTAAGGAATCTGATCTTACTAGGTTTATTAAATAAGTTTAGGTTGCCGAGATCTTTTAATAGCGTCAACGCCTATTACTAAAACTGGAATATCAATATTGCTTACTCCTCTATATTCTAAGTCAGTTTTTATTTGCTCGAAGTAAGACACGCCTGAAGACATCTCGTTTGCCAAACTTAGCATTGGAACAATTTCGACTCCCGAGTCAATAATTCCTTGCTTATTAAATATTGTCATCTTTGCAGCAACATTATAGACCATGAAAGCATACTTCCCAAACTGAACTTCTACACCCAGTTTATTCTTAACAGCATCCATTTCTCTAAATCCTATATGTTCTTCACCGATTTCAGGAACATAAGTTTTCACATTAATTCTTATAGTTTCCCATCCCCTCTGTGCCAAAAGTCTCTTAAACTCTTTGTTTAACTCCTTTGGATTGTAAAGAAGGCGTCCGGGCATTGTTTTCTCTTTGCTTTCCTTTGTCTTAAAACGTAGTGCATCTACTGAAGATATTATATCCTTAAGTTCCAGAAGTTCTGCCTTATGATATTCTTCAATAAATTCCTTTCCCCCGTTAAAGGAATATTCGGCAATAATCTCCATTTTCGCCTAATATTATGAAAGAAGCGTTAATAAAGTTTCACATCCGTGTATATAAAGAATAGACCTAAGAGTTATTGTAAGGTTTGATATGTTGTTTAAACTAGTAATAGCACACGTTTTTAGAGGCTAGAACTACAATATTACAACCCTCTGAAACGGCATCAACAAATAGGCAAGTTACTTTAGAGGTTATCTTTTGATTAAAATTATTATAATGAGTTGAGGACAGAAATTTTAAAGTTTAAAAATAGCTCTACACTTTTTAATAAAGATGCGCGTGAAAGAATCATCTGTAATTTATAATGTTAGGAAAATAGGAGGTAATGACTTTGAGATATCCCTTATCAAATGACGAGGAAGAGAGAATTTTTAAAAAAATGCTTGAAAATATGAAAATAGACGCTGTTAATTCAATACCGATTACCATTAACGATAGATTTGTTACCGATATAGATGTACTTGGGGCTTACAAAAATGCTCTTCTGATCATAGAATGTTGTGGTAGTAGAGATCCATTTAGTGAAAAATTGAGAAAATTCTTATCAATTTCCCAATTGCTAAATCACAACCAATATCTAAAAAAACTGGGAGAGGTCTTAAAAAACAGATATAGAGACTATTATCAGAAAACTGCAGATATATGGGAAAAAATAGAAAGAGGACAAAATGTGATCATTAGGTACATATTATTTACAACCCGAAGATTATCCGAGGAAGACAGAGAGCTGGCTGAAAAATATAGTAATGAAATTTATCTGGTGGACTTTAACGATTTTTGTTATTTTGACTATTTAAGCAAATTAACCTTTGACCATGCAAAGTATGAATTCTTTATCTTCCTAGATATCAAACCAACTGAAATTGGTGAGAGATTTTCAATAGAAAGCCCCAGAGTTGAAGGAACAATAGTGGAAGAGTCAAGAGAATATGATATTGTAGTTTTTACGCATCTTCCGAGTTTTCTTTTAAAAACAACTCACGTAAGGAGATTGTATTCTTGGAACCCGCAAGGCTTTCAGCGACTGCTTTTAGAGGATAAAATTAAGAGGCTGACAGATTTTTTAAAAAGAGAGAAAAGGGGCTTTCCAAATAACATAATCGTAGCAACCCATAAGAATAGGATAGAATACCGGCCTGATTATGGCAATAAAAAGTTTGAAATAATTTTTAGAGACTTTTCCTATGATGTTTTTGTGCTTATAGATGGGCAACACAGGCTTTATGCATTTGCCTATAACGATCCTGAGATAGAACATTTAAGGGAAAGTATCCGCCTTTTAGTAACGGCCATCATATTTAAAGATACTGATGAAAAGGAGATGTGGAATAGAATGGCAGAGCTATTTTATACTATAAACACGACATATACTAGAATAGATCCTGAAACAAGCATTGATCTTCAAGAGTTACTATGGCCTAATGATACCGTATCAAAGGCTAACAAACTTCTAAGGATATTAAACAGCGAAGAAGGTATTTTTCTAAAAAATAAGATAGAATTTTCTCCCTTCGATGAAGAATATTTTGGAAAGAAATTATTACCGAGGACCGCATTAATCAGATATAGTGGTTTAAAAGATTTTTTTGCATCAAAATCTAAATCGCACATGATTCTTCATGAGGTATATTCTAATTTAAAGAATGATTTAGCCGATTATGAGGAGGATTTTCTACCATGGATCTTAAAAGTCTATTTTAAAGCTGTCAAAACTTCTTTAGAAGAAGCCAAGGGACAAAAAGCAAACTTATTGCTCGAGGACACAGAACTTAAAGAATATTATTTTATGTCGGTGACTGTAATAGGAGCACTATTAAGATTGTTAAGACACTTTTTCTCGTCAAATAATCCCAATACCGAAGTAAAAAGATTGTTAAAAATAGTAAAAAACGAGAAGCTCACATTAGAGGAGAAAGAAGATAAGATAAAACAAATTATTAAAGGAGTACTAAAAATCGTTTTTTCTAAGGTTAAATTTACTAAAGAGGAATGGGAGAAAAAAGGATGGAAATCCAGCCAATGGGCATTGGTTGAACGTGAAATGATTGGCATAATAGACAAAAGATGTAAGAAAAAACAAAAAGGTTTTGGAGATACACGTTTACTTAAGAAGTGACTGTGAACCTTTTCTTCAGAACCGGTTTAACATAAAACTTAGTAGTGTCAAATAATTAGCGATTTCATAAAGATAGTTGTCGAAGAAGAGCTTAAAAAAGAAACTTGATCAAGAGAAGTGTGCTGCCTTATTGATGTGTAGTAAATTATTTCGTAAGTATTACAAAATATAAAATATGCGTTTTTACTTACAGCACGCGCTTTTATTCCCGAAATCATATTATTTTAGAAGCCCGCCTTGCGTAGTCCACGTAGTCTTTCCAGCTCTTTAGCCTTGTCATATCGCGGGTCAATTCTTAAAGCCTCTTTTGCACAAAGTTCAGCCTCATCAACTTTGTTTAGCTTAAATAAGATTAAACCCTTATTGTACCATGCCTTAGCGAAATTGGGGTTAAGTTCTATCGCCTTGTTAAAACAATCAAGTGCCTCTTGAACATTTCCGAGGTTCGCCAAGGATATTCCTTTATTGACCCATGGTGAAGGGTATCTTGGGTCTATTACGAGGGCCTTCTCTAAGCACCTGAGAGCTTCTCTAAATTTTCCGAGTTCATTAAGAGCCCTACCCATATTATTCCAAACCTCCTTAGAGTACTGATTGGTCTTCACCACCAGTTCATAATACTTTAATGCTCTTCCATAGAACCCGTTTTCAGCAAGGAACGTGCCGATATTAGTTAAGATTCTAGCGTCTATAGGTTCAGGCAGTAATAAAATACTCACCATCAAAGTCCATCCCTTAAAAAGTGGTAGAGTGCTAATCTCTGTCCCACTGGTTATAGGCACGGTCTCCACTACAATGAAAGTGGGTGTTCCGAGGGGGTCAATGTAAATTTTAGTCCAAGTTAAGATGATCGCATGAATCTCCTTATGATCCATCAGCCACTCTTTAGCTTCTTTAACTAGCTCTCCAATTTCCTCTTGCTCTAACTTCTGCCGGCCGATATGTGCGACAATTTTCCCAATTATTGAAGATACATCAACGCATATTATTCTGTACCCTTCTGTAACACTTAAGAGCTGTTTGTAGGCTTTCTTCAAATTCTTTCTAAGTTTCTCTCTGGCTCTCCTTGCCTTTACCATATCCTTGAATGCTACTACCTTTGGATCTCTAATCTTAACCCCATCTTGAAAAAATCCTATATATCCTGACCATGTTAAGTAATCGGTTCTGCTAATGTCTAGAGGTACTTCGAATTTGCCACCTTCTATTAACTCTAGCAAAGGTTGAAAACCAATTTTAACATCCCTTTCCTGGATGATGGGTAATTTCTGCTCTACAACTTTCACCATCAGCTTAGCTAGTTTCACTGCTTCAGGGTATTTTTGTGGAGGACGTTCTACCTCAACGATTATTGCTACATTAAATCCTCTCTTAGCAGCTTCTTTAAGAAATTGTCTGGCTGTAGCATTCCATAGTGCAGTATACCCAAGCTTTTTACACTCGATAAATGTTCTAACTTTATCCTGTTCGACATAAACATCCACCCGTCCCTTCCCTGTTATCTCGGGAAACTCAACCTTATAGTTTTGTGTAACATAGTTGGTAGCTATAAGCAACTCATAGAGGAGGTCGGTAAAACGCTCCTTATCTTTTAACCTTCCTATAATTTGCTGGTCTTCTAAACTAATTATACCCCTTTCTAACAAGGTATTTAAATTGCAACAAAAAAGCAGTAATTCCATAAAGTCCTCTAAATCTGTCATAAATCTCAAGTCGAATTTATAGCTTCTCTCCTTCAGTAGATTGCAGAGCCTCCACCACTTAGCAGCTTGATGAATATTTACGTCCATTAGAAAAGAAAAATCTTCTGGTTCTCCACGAGGTTTAAACCGAGCCTTTGAAAGCTCCTGCTCCAGCCATGTCCTTCCGAAAACCACTTCTAAAAAATGCCTAAGTTTTTCAACTAAATCGACGGGAGTCCGTGTATTCTCAAGAATTGGACAGTACAATCTTTCTACTCACTTACCATGAAGCCAACCTGTTAATTAAGTTTTTCCATAAAACATTTGAAGCAGTTTAAGCTCATAATCTGAAAAAGTCTTGGCAGCTCATCCTTAACGTTTGTTATGTGCTTAACCTCGAAATAGTAGGCTAGCTCTAGGAAGAGGACTTCAGAAACGATAGCATGTGCTACGAGAAACTATTTGCTGAATCCGATCAACCGTTCTAAGCGACTTCTAAGAGTTTTCAGAATGTACTTTAGAGTTAGCGCACTATCCTATACTCTTCCTTGAGCCTCATCTACGGCATCCAATGCCTTTTTGATCATCTCCATCTTCTCCTCGTCGCTCATACCCTTGGAGTTGAATCTGGCAACGAAATAACATCTGTCACCCTCTCTTGCCTTTGGACGAGGTATGAAGAACACTGTTTTAACCCCGTTTTTATCAGTCACTTCTTCAGCAACCCTATCCGCGTTCCTAAGCCATGCAACCATCTTCTTGTACTTCCTTTCAAGCTTCCCCCAATTCTCCCTATCTGGAATCATCTCCCAGATTTCTTCTATCCTCGATGAAGTATATTTAATATGGTCGAGCTCGCATGAAAGCGAGATAACATCAGGGACTTTGCCAGCAGTGGCCGACCACACAACTATATCGCCATTAGCAATTCCCTCTACCACTGGGTAGAGTCCACTTTCCGTACGGACACTCCATATCGCGCCTCTAGATATGGATTCGTGCTGTATAGCAAATCTTTCATCCCCCGTTTTTCCAAAGAAGAAAAAAGGCTTCCTATACTCTGGGTACTTATTCTCGTAACGTTTATTCAAGTAATCCACGAGTTTCTTGAGAAATCGATCTTCAGCTGATTCTCCCATCATCCCGACGCCTCCTTCATTGCAACTATCTCGTTAGATCCATCCTCCAAATTAGTTTTAACCACTATGACTATATAAGCCTCAATATCGCTATCATTCCAGAGCCTGCCGAAGACATCTAGACCATATTCCCTGATTAGTGGCATGTAGCCCGGGTCGGTCTTAAGCTCCTTCAATGCATGACCATACTGCTCCTGAATGTTTTCAGGATCTGTAGTTGCCTTAACCTCCACTATTATGAGCTTTTCACTCTTAGTCCTGAATACTATATCGAGGTACCCTTCTCTTATCCTCTCTCCATTTTTTATACGATATACGGTGGTTTCTATACCTATACTGTTCGGGTCTGTTTCTATCTCTCTCCCGGCTATTTCACCGGTTTCCTGTGCCGTCCTTGCCACGATATCTCTTATCTTGTTACCATATAGTGCCAGCTGTTTCTTACTTATCCACTCTTTGACTTCCTCCACTTCTTCCTTGCTTAAGGATCTCAGCCTTAGCCCTTCCTTCCATTCTTTAGGAACTTGATAGAGCACTACCACGTTCTCCGGCAGGGTGTCATGGTCGGAATCCTTGTCACTGTAATCATGATAGTTTATCACTATATGGCCTTCGAGCGTGCCCAGCCTGATTGAATTCACTGTTCCACTCGTATCGCTGAACCTGATTACAGCCTTCACCTCATCACCCTTAGCAGCTATGGCGAGGGTGTGGGGCACCGTTTCCCCGCGGTGCGTCCCCCGGAACTCCAAGTCAACTTCTAAGGCATTATTCCCCTCGCTCCACTCGAACCTCGTCACCCTGACCGGGAAGCTCAGAGCATCCATGAGGGTAAGCATCCCCCTGTCGTCAGACTCTAACTTTAGCCTGAGGTTGAACGGTAGGCTTCTGACAACGCTCTCGATGAACTCCCGTCTGCTGAGAGGCCTGACCATCACCGTTATCTCATCGCCCTTCTCGCCGAAGTCGCCGACGAACCCGGGGATCATCCACTGGTATGAGCCCTTGCGCTCAGGGTTGAGCTTCCTTATAACATCGTGGCCGTTTATCCTTATCACTATGAACTCGCTGCCGCCAGCGATTATCCTGAGCAGTGTCGCCTTAGCTGTCTCAACCCTTCCGAAGTTTATATACCTGTTTTCACCCACGCTAACTACGAAGCTCGTCCATCCCTGGGCCCATGAGGTTTCCCCAAGCAGGCTTAGAAGCTTCTTCCGGTCAAGCCTCATAAGCTCCCTGACTACGCTTGAAGCCACCGCACAGCCCTGAGTAACGCTCTCCTCATACTTGAACAGGTTTTCAACAACGCTTCTAAGCATCGCATTGCCTCCCTGCGCACGGATGCTTACGAGAAAGCCCAGCAGCCAGCTTGTCGCGTTGGGCTCGTCGATCAGGTTTCCGGAGACGCATTCAAGCAGTCTAACAACCTTCCCGGCGAGCTCAGAGTCCCCAATATTCTGGAGGAAACTGTTTATCTGAATCCAAAGGTTCTTAACGTACTCGTCGCTCTCCCTCTCAACCTTCTCCCTCGCCTGCTCAGCCGTATCCCCCTTCCTAACGTAGTCCGTTATCCTTCTAACCGCTTCAACCCTGCTGCTCCCCATTAACGTCTTAAGCCACTCAACGTTTCTTACCAAGGTGTTAACAATGTCCAGTGCCTGCGCGTCGGTCAGCCCGCTCTGCAAAACTGTTTCAACAA
>JAWCEH010000043.1:0-16027 GCA_038859955.1 Bathyarchaeia archaeon
TTATCTCCAGCATACAGATGTCCATCTCTTCCAACATGGATGAATCCAAAGCGTCCAGCGGGCTTGTCGAGTAGACTGCTCAAGCTTACAAATGTTCCTTCAGAATCATCCCAAGGGAGGTAAAACTCGAAAAATTTTCCTTCGCCTTCCTCTATAGCTGAAAAGTAATTGTAGATTATCAAGCACACTCCTATTGCCACTATAATAAATATTGCCAGAACCTTTAATTTTTTCATAAAGCATCGCTGAGAAATAAACTTAAAGTTAAAAATAAAGATTACGCGACGCTAGGAAGCCTCATTCTTGCCTCAGATTAAAGATATACTTAAATAATGGCGTCGAAAAATACATTTTTGGCCCTTTATGTCATCAAGAGAACAGATTGCAAGCATGATGAGAGATGTGCTTCCAGAATGCCCCTTCTGCGGCTCTAGAGTAGGATATGAAGTTATAAGCGTAATAAAGGGGCATGTTCAGTGCAAATCATGTGGAGCGACATGGTCCTCTAAGGATTTCCTATTATCTAATAAGGTTTCAAGGTTAAAGATTAATGAGTTGCCGAGGGGTGCGCATTCTTATAATGTTAAAGGGCATTTGATAAAGCGATACGAAGAATACCCGCTGTCCTTCTGGAGATCGTTATATGAAGCAAAACGCCCTCATATAAGCGTTAAGTTAAATGTATTAATAGAGTTTCTTGCGGTTTTTATGTTGGCGTTCATAGTCATTTTACCAGGTTTTACGACTCATGATATAGGCTGGGATGAACCTGTATATGTTTTTGCTGGTAGAGCTTACGTTACCGCTTTATCTGAGAGAAATTTTTTTGGGGATGTTTGGCAATGGAATCATGAGCATCCGCCACTTGCAAAGTATATTTACGGTTTCTTTTCTCTTTGGCTTTCACCAATATTGGGAAACCCATATTTTGGTGCAAGGATAGCAACATCTTTAATGTCGGCTTTAACTGCTGCTATAGTGTACATGTTTTCTAAGAAATTTTTTGGGAAGATTGTTGGATTGTTTTCCATGATACTTCTTGTTTCAATGCCATTTTATTATGGCATGTCTAGGTATGTGAGTCTTGATCTTCCGGCAACCTTCTTTATTTGCGTATACATAGTATTGTTTTATTTGGGTATTGAGCATGAGAGGGTCCTACTAATTCTTCTTTCATCAATATTCTTTGGTCTAGCTGGCTCCGTAAAAGTTTCTGGTTTTATAGGTCTGCCCGTTTTATTTCTCTGGTTTATTTTGGTTTTCAAAAATAAAACTTTCAAGGTGTTAACCTACTATTATAGGGAAAAAGTCGGCATGTTTTTGAGTTTGTTTTTCTACCCAATTCTCGGAATTATAATCTTCATATTATTGTGGCCTTGGCTATGGTCTCACACAATTGACAGACTTATTGGTTCAGACGGTGTTTTAACTTATGCCGCACGCTTTAAAGTTTGGGGTCATGAGGAGTTTTTTGAGGGGAGAGTTATATGGCACCCACCTCCCTACTACTACCTTTACTACTTAGCTGTTAAAACTCCAATTCCAACTTTGATCTTTTTTATTGCTGGAATTGTTCAAATGTTTAATTCCGAATTACGACACAGGTCGAGAGAGGCAATACTACTCATAATTCTTTGGTTCATAGTGCCACTTGCATCGCAAACTTACCAGCAACCCTATGACGCGTTGAGACCCGTGTTAACGATTTTTCCACCAATGTCCATCTTATCCTCTCTGGGCGCTTACCAGACGCTACAATGGATCGTCGGGAGATTCCTTGAGATAAAGCGACCAAATAATAAATATGCCAAGGGGGGAGAGAGCTCAGATGCTCATTTAGTGGCGCTGATGATTTTAACTATAGTGGTTCCTTCGGTTCTTGCAATATTGAGAGTTAGTCCCTATGAAATATCATACTTTAATGAGATGGCTGGCAGCAGCGACAGAATACTATCAACTTTTGAATCTTCATTTTGGGCTGAAGGACTTGGCGGAGCTGTCGATTATGTAAATAAGTTTGCCTCTTATGGCTCCACAATCTCTGTTATAGGTGAGAGGGAGGCATTTAATCAATTTCATAGAGAAGACTTGAAAATAGTTGGATATATACCCCCTAGCGAACTTAAATCGCTCAATGTGGAGTACGTTGTCTTCCAAGGTTTTTATCTTCAGCATTTCGTTTGGGAGAACCGGACAGCGTGGGGCTTATCATCCTCAGCCTTAGATTTATGGAGTTATCTACAAGAGAATGGTGAGTTAATTCATGTAGTTAGGGCTGGAAATGCTCCACTAGTATGGATATTTAAAGTAAAAAGCTAGGTTCATGCTCATTATGTCAAAAAATAAAAAGAGGGGATAGTTCCCGTTTTATACCGTTGCGCCGAAGACTATAAACCTCATTATGTTTATTATGCTTACGATTATTATGCCTAGAATCTCTCCGGTTATTATGCCGAAGGCTGCTGGCATTCCGATTTCATCGTACGCCTTTCTACCACCAATCTTAATTAAAGTATACTTTACGACCCAAACGATCAATGGCGTGAATGGACCTATATGCCATGGCATTGTGTCCGCTGTGCCTAGGAATAGGCCTATGGGTTCTATTGGCCACCAAACGTATCTTGATCTTAGGAGGACTAGGATTCCGGCCAGTATAAAGCCTATCCAACCATGGATACTAAAGAAAATAGCTGGTCTAGCATTGTATCCGCCAGCATCACCATCCCAGAAGTAGTCCCATTCTTTTGCTACTGGCATCTCCATGAATCCGAATGCGTGCCATACTATGAATGTTAGTGGTATTACTATTATTGCGCCTATTACTGCGCCTATTAGGCAGAGTTTGAATGTCTGTTTTGGATGCAAACCAGCCATACTACCAACCTTAAAGGCATCCATTGTACCCATTATAGTAGAATAGTATGGTCCAAAGGTGTCGCATCCTGTTCCCCATCTGTGGGTGTGAGTGCTGATGAATAGTTTTCCCGCTGGGAATGCGGGTGCAGCAGGCATTGTTGGACCCCAGAAGTGCTTAGTAATATATGAGCCCCTATAGAATGTTATATTGGCTGCGTACGCTCTTGCGCGTGTTAAAACAATGCACTGTATTATTATAATTATTAATCCAAGTATAGCGTCCCCAATTTCAACATTACTTAGCATGAAGAGTATTATCAGTCCAATGCTTCCAATCAATATCATTAGATAGCCTAATCCATAGGAGACCTCAGTGGGCGGTGATTCACGTTTAAGTGCACTTTTAATCGTATCTGCAAAATACTTCCAGTTGAATAAAATCATGAAGACCAATATGCCAACGCCCAAGCCGTGTGATATAGTGTCAACCCAAAGTGGATCTCCGAAGTATATCTTCCATATTTATCCCATATTCCGCCAGTGAATATTCCACTATAGTACCCAAAGTAGCTCAGTATTTGCGGCGTAATTAAACAGAAACCGACTGTAGCTATCCACATTGAGAGTAAGCTATCCAGAGGAACGAGGAAGAAGAATGCATACTTCAGCGGGTCTGTTTGTATTGTTAGTGGGGCCGCGATGGATGATTGAACCACGGGGTTAACTGAAGTTAGCTCATAGTTTCCAGTTGCCCATGTTGTGAAGCCAGCGCCTTTTAGCCAGCCGTAGAAGTCTGGTAGGCCTGGGTAGGCGGAGTATATCATATATGGAATATAGAATATTAGCCCCAAGATCGCTGTTATAATGAAAATCTTCCTTCTTCTATCTGGCTTCTTCTCTGCTGCTGTTAGGGCCAGTTCAGCGGTCACCCAGCCTTGTGCGTGTGGGAATGGTAGTACTTCTATGTCTATCCATAGTCTTCGTAGGACTACAGCCCAACCGATTAGAAGTAAAGATGAAACTATGTACCAGTATATGTAGTTTAGTATTACTGGTGTCCATTCGCTGGCGTATGTTACGAGTAGGTTGTTTAGGCTGCCTCTGTAGTATGAGCCTCTTACTGCGTCTGCTGATGGCATCCAGAAGTATGGTAGTGCGTATCCGTGGACCTCGGCTGTTGAGACCCTTATATTAAATAGAGAGGCCGGAGTTGTGTAGAAGCCCTTAAAGACAGAGAACCAAGTAGCAACCATTGTTGCTATGTAGAATAATGCAAATGTATGCCTCTCGACTTTAAAGCCTGTATAACTAAAGACGAACAACATTATAAAGGAGAATACGTATGGTAAGGGCATGGCGCAAAGGAATCCACCAGATGGCCCGATGTTTATTCCTCCAGTGCCCCATGCTGCTGGAAGGAAGTGGGTCTCAAGGGTTATTGCTGCAGTTAATACAGCCATGTAAACAATGACGTACACCCATGTTTTCATGGAAATTAGCGGCGCGATAACTTCCGAGCTAGATCTTTCTTCTCCCATATTTAAGCCCCCAAGAATTATATTTAAAGAAAAATTTAAAAGCTTTACTGTTTTTGGTAAAAACTTTGCTAAGTTTTGGAGAAAACTTAAAGATAGCGTAATATAATGCAAGTCTTATTTTAAGGCTATGATAATTTTGAACAGTATTGTGCGGATATTCTTCCAGTTCATTCTCTAAATTTTTGATCTTTGGGCAGATGTTATTTTAGGATTTTTCTGGCAACTATGTGGAGGTGGCCTCCAAATCCTATTAATGATCGCTCTTGGCATAGGCTAAATTCTATTTCTATTAGCTTACGAAGTTTTTTGGGTTCTTGAAAAAGGTTTGCTGATTGAGGATTTCCAAGAAACAGGATTGGTTTACCAGCTATTTTTATAATTTCAAATCCGCATCCAGTGAATAGATTTATTAAATCTTCCGGCGTAAACGCCCATGTGTGGAAGCCCAAATCCCTTATGTATACTTTTTTACTTCTTAGCGCTGATTCAATCTTGTCGATGTCTTCATTCTCCATATTTAGCATCGAGAATGCAATAGAATATATATTGTCCACTCCCGCTGAAATATAGCAATTTGGCTTAAGAACCCTATGCAACTCGATAACAGCCTTTTTTGGATCACCACAATATGAAATTGGATCACCTTCCGCCAATATAAAATCGAATGTATTCTCCGGGAACTTTATTTTTCGTATATCTCCTTCAAGCGTGGATATAAGGTGGCCTAGGCCCTCCTTCTCAGCCTTTTTTATAGCAATCTTAAGCATCTCCCTTGATATATCATAAATTATTACTTTTAGGCCCTTTTTTGCTATTGGAATAGCCCATCTTCCTGTTCCGCCGCCAGCATCTAAGACTACTCCGCTCTTTGGAAGGTATGGCTCTATTAGTCTCCAGGTTATTTCATCATACACCTTTTTATATAATGATGCTGATGATAGCTCATCATATTTTTGGGCGAATCTATCATAAAATTTTTTAACGCTCTCAGCTTGCTTATCAAACATACCTTACACCATTAAATTGATATTTAGCCCGGTATTAGAAACCTCGGTTCTTTGTATAAAAAAAGAGGGTTAAAAGTAGTACGTTTGAACTTATGCTCTTCTTTTGCTCCTACGCCTTAACATTAAAACTGCGGCTATGGCAGCGATGACGACAACTGCAGCTATCACGTAAGTTGTATATTCCTGCTTCTTCTCAAAAAAGCCGGAGGGAACTTCGAATGTCACGTCTAAGTCGAGGGGTTCAATCAAGTAGCTACCCCAATCATCCCAGCTACTTCCGCTGGCTAATATTTGAACTATTATGTGTTTGTCTGCTTTGATTGAGTGTGCTCCACTCTCCAGAAGCCTGAACTCATCCTTAGCCATTCTTATAGGCGCCCCACCATCAATGCTAACAACCAAATCTTCAGGAGCAAAGATAACAGCAGCAGTAGGCACATAAAACCTAACCTCCTGATTAGGCCTAGCACCAACAAAAGTAACATCATCACCCAGAGAATTAATGTCAACCGTCCCTTCTGTTTGGCCGACCATAAAGCAGACGTCGCCAGTACTTTGGACTAAGAGTTTGAATCTTCCTATGCCTAGGTTATGGTACCAGTAGTTTCTGTTGGCAACATCGCTTGATGTGAAAGTTTTTTCGGCTATTATATCAAGAGCTTCATTGTAAACAGTGACTTTCCCCTCTTCAAGGGGTAAGATTATGAAGGCTGCTGATCTACCGGCCTCTTCTAGTGTTACGGAGACTGGTGCATAAAAGGCTTTTCCAACGTATCCGCCAGTTAATGCTGGGACAGCTATGAAGTCACCTAGAGCCGAGCATGAGACTACGACGTCGCTGGTTGTTACTAAGTGGAATACGACGTCCCCTCCAACACCGTTATGGTATTCATAACGGTGTTTTCTCGATTGGAGTATGGTTGAGTGAGAGTCGCGTTGTTTAAGGTGCCCGCTAGTAGACCAACGCTCTATTGAGTCTGAGAGGGCCCAGTCTGCTTCATCAAGAGCAAAGAGGTAAAAGTTATATCCAATTCTATCCTTTGAGTATGCATATGGATGTGTTCCAGGCGCTGCCATAAATATGAATTCTCTGCCCCTGAAGCCACCGGTAACTGATGGATAAAATGTGCTTGTTCCTGCAACTGAACCCTCTGGCTCAAAGACCCATGCGCCGCCGGAAAGCATCGTTGCAACCCTCTCTGAGGCTACAAGTTTAAAGAATGTTCCGGCTGGTATGTAAAAGAACTTCTTTTCGAATTTATTTATCATGTCGGAGGCGATTTTCACATTGGCGTAAATATCCCATATTTCAATGTACGTGCCATCTTTTAATCCGACAACATCCAGTATTGCAACGCTAGTTGGAACCGTATAATTAACTGATACCCCTTTATTCAGTTCCTCAACTTGTTGGGGATAATCTCCTTCCCCTCCGGCGATGCTTGTTGTCGGTGGAACATATCCGTAATAGACGTGTTCAGTACCGCTTGCTGTGCGGATGCCTATTGGTGCTGTTAAAAGTAATAGCGCAATCAAAGTTATAGGTATCATGTTCTTGTTTTGCGTTATTTTTCCACCCCCAAAACATTTTTTAGGTTTCTTTAAATTAATTTGTAAATGTTAAATTTAAAATCTTTTGTCGAATTTTAAAGGTTTTTGATTCGTCCTTCGTCAGTGTAAATTACTCCTAGGAGACTAGTGTAAGTAATTCTCATGAAAATAGAGAAAAGCGACTAGATAAAAAAGGCCAAATTTTTAGTTTAATCATCGGAGGAATTAGGATTCTCTTTTTTCGAGTTTCCATTTTGTTCCTTGCGGTGCATCTTCGATTGTAAAGCCGAGTTTCTGTAGTTTATCTCTGATTTCGTCGGATAGTTTCCATTCTTTTCTTCTTCTCAATTCCTGTCGGATTTCGAGGATTAATTCCACTAGATTAGGTATTAAGGTTGTTTCGTCGGTTTCTTTTTTCTTTTTGGTTTCGATCGTTATTCCCAGCACATCGCATACTAATGTTTTCATGGTTTCATAAACCTCTTTTTTGATGGCAGATTCTATTTCATGGTTCTTGTCAGCGTAATTGTTTACTGCTTTAATCATTTCGAATATTGCGGCTATCGCTATTGGCGTGTTGAAGTCGTCGTTCATGGCTTCTTCAAATTTCTTCCTTGCCTCTCTTACTTGATGGATTAGGGCTTCTTCTTCCTCTCTCCTTTCTGTTCTCTCCTCTAGCGAGTTGAGTCTCTCCAGCGTGTTAATGATTTTTTCGAGGTTTGTTTTTGCCAGGTTTAGGTTTTCATTGTTGAAGTCTATTGGGCTTCTGTAATGGGCTGATATTAGGAAGAATCTTAGGGCATTTGGGCTGCAGGTTTTTAGGGCTTCCCTGACGGTTATGAAGTTTCCTAGGGACTTCGACATCTTCTGGCCTTCAACTGTAAGCCACTCGTTGTGTATCCAGTATCTGGCGAATGGTTTTCCAGTTAGGGCCTCTGCTTGCGCTATCTCGTTCTCGTGGTGTGGGAAGATTAAGTCCTTTCCCCCCATATGAATGTCGAGTGTTTCGCCTAGATATTTCATTGCCATTGTTGAGCACTCTATATGCCAGCCGGGTCTGCCCCAGCCCCATGGGCTATGCCAGCCTGGCTCCCCCTCTTTCTGGGCCTTCCACAATGCGAAGTCCGCTGGGTTCTTCTTTTTCGGGTTTATCTCGATCCTTGCGCCCATCTCTAGGGCTTCTGTCTTGTTTCCGGATAGTTTGCCGTATTCCTCGAATTTTGACACGTCGAAGTATATGTCTCCGTTGGCTTGGTATGCGTATCCTTTCTCAATTAGTTTCTGGACTGCTTCTATTATTTCGGGTATATGCTGTGTTGCTCTTGGATTAACATCAGGCTTCCTTATGTTTAATGCCGCTATATCCTCGAAGTACGCGTTGCTGAATATTTCGCCAAGCTGCTGTATGCTCAGGCCCATTTCCTGTGAGCGCCTTATCATCTTATCGTCTACGTCTGTTATGTTACTTACGAATGTGACTTTGAAACCCTTATACTCTAGGTATCTGCGTATGACGTCTGCGACAACGAATGCTCTTGCATTTCCAATGTGGATGTAATCGTATACTGTTGGTCCACAAGCGTATATTCTAACTTCACCGTCTCTTAGTGGCTTGAATTCCTCTTTTCTCATACCCATTGTGTTGAAGATTTTTAGGCTCATTGCGTGACCATTCCATTCTGGTTCGCTAGCTAAAAATGCTTTTGGCTTATATAAAAATGTCATTTTCACATGTTAAGTTTAACGCTTAATTTTACTTACAATGAGCTTATTCAAGCCGTACAGAATTTTCTCCCTGCTTTTATTCCATGAAACGATTATGCATAAAACTATTGATGCGATGAGAATTATTGTTGATGCGATTACCTCCTCAAAAGCTGATTTTAGCTCCATGAAGATGAATCCTCCAACTATGGCTCCAAACGAGTACAGTATTGATTTGCCGGTGATTTGGATGAGCATTAGCTTCCATAATGGAAAGCGCAGTGATCCTGCTAAAAGCACTATTGGCGTATCTGGCAGAGGGGAGGATGCGAAGAGGAGTAGCATTAGTGACCCGTATTTCTCAGCCCATTTTGGTAAAGAAGAGGTTTGCTCGTTAGGGTTTAAAGCCTCCTTTATACCTAACCCCCAGTAATAGGCTACCAGCTCGCCCAGTCCTCCGCCTAATCCCGCTGCCAATCCCAATGTTAATGGGTTATGCATACTTGTCAGGGAAAAGAATAGAGGTAAGAATAAACCTCTTGCAACGATCGTTAGGTGACTGAAAAGTGCCGCTAAAAAGACGCTTAAAATCCCATAGTTTTTAAGTAAGCTACTGGCTATAAACGCTTCATAGAGGATTACAGCGGATAACACAACTGCTATGACGGCGCCAAGCAGTTTCAAAAGAACCTTGTATTTCGACGCCATTCTCAATTCAACTTTTGCATCTCTTTAATTTCAAGTTAAGTATACTTTTATAATGCTTACGTATAAAAGGCTAAAGATTTCTGTTGCTTGTTACAGAGCGATTACGCTTAAAAAAATGGCGATTTTGTCAGGAGTCTTGAAATTCAATGCTGTGGGAAAAAGGATTCATATAATATATTTTGCTTGCGCGTGGCAGCATATTAGCGGCATGATCTAAGTTTTATCTTTTAAAATATTTGAAAGTAAGAAGATTCATCCGTATTTTTGGTCTATTTTTATCATTCTTAACATTATTATACGCTCTGCATTTCTAAAGTAAATTTAGGGATCAGTGTGGCTCCGAGCGGTGGAGATCAAGCGGACTGCATGCCTGATTTGCAGGTCTCGCTTACGGTAGAAAGAGATTTTTCAATGAAGGCCAGCGCTCCTACGTTCGATGAGAGATGTAAAAGCATTATCTTTCATTTATACCCTGAGGCTACTGTTATCATTGATTTAAACGGCATTATTGTTGATTGTAACAGGGCTTTTTTGGATTTATGTAAGTGTCAATCGAGCAATGAGGTTTTAGGTGATACAATCTTTAATTTCATCAATAAAGTAGAATACTTGAAAATAGTTGAGAAGCTTAAGGAAAATCTGAGCGGAGTAAGAAATATTGAGGTTACTTTTTCGGTTGGAAATGGAAGCAAGATTGTGGCCGAGGTTTCAGCAAGCTTCCTGAGGAATTTCGATGGCGAGATTAGGGGTGTTATACTTGTTGTTAGGGATGTTAGCGGTGAGAGGGGTTTATTAAACTCTTTAGTTCGAGAGAAGAAAATGTTTGATACGTTAATGAATAGCATACCGGACGCCATATACTTTAAAGATGTTAAGTCACGTTTCATTAGGATTAATGGGCCTAAGGCAGTTAGGTTAGGATTAAGGGATCCTGAGGAAGCTGTGGGAAAGACTGATTTCGACTTTTATCACGAGGATTTTGCGCGGGAAGCATATGAGGATGAGCAGGGGATAATGAAGACTGGAATACCCCTCATTGGGAAGATTGAGGAGGTTAAGGGTAAGGATGGAGAAACCCGTTGGGTTAGCGCTACAAAGGTTCCAATAAGAGATGAAAGCGGAAGCATAATTGGTTTGGTTGGGATCTCTAGGGATATCACTGATCTCAAGCTCATGGAGAAGAAGCTTGAGCACGCATGCTTAGAGTTAAAGAGGCGCATGGAGGAGTTGCAGAGAGTTCAAGAGGAACTTGAGCGATCGAATAGGGATTTAGAGAACTACACTTATGTTGTTTCGCATGATTTAAAGGCTCCCTTAAGAGCCATAAGATCCTACGTATCCTTCCTCCTGGAGGATTATAGTGACAAGCTTGAGGGTGAGGGGTTAGAGTATTTGAAGAGGATCGATGCTGCAGCAACGCGGATGAGTGAGTTTATTGAGGACTTGCTATTGCTCTCAAGGGTTGGCCGGAAATTTATGGAGGTTGAAAGGGTCGATTTGAATGAGATTCTGGATGAGATCATTCAGGATTTCAGGCCGTTAGTTGATGGTAAGGGGGCGAGAATAATTGTTGGTAAACTTCCTGTTCTCTATATTCAGAGGGTTTGGATTAAGCAGCTATTTGCAAATCTGATTGATAATGGATTGAAGTTCAATAAATCTGAGGTTCCAATAGTTGAGGTTTCATGTGAGGAAAAACCTGGAGAGTATATTTTCAAAGTTAAAGATAATGGTATTGGAATTAGGAGTGAGCATCTCAGCAGAATTTTCAACCTATTTGAGAGGTTGCATTCAAGCGAAGAGTATGAGGGAACTGGCGCTGGCCTGGCAATTTGTAAGAAGATAGTTGAAGGTTGGGGTGGGAGGATTTGGGTTGAAAGCGTTATCGGTGTCGGAAGCACGTTCAGTTTCGCTATACCTAGAAAGTATGGGTACATGGAGGCAAAAGAAAGTGATTAGGAGAACATCTTCGCATTACACGATCCTGCTTGTTGAGGATAATATAGACGATATATTGATAACTAGGAGAGCTATGAGCAAAGTGAACATTGTCGGGAGATTAATAGTTGTTAATGATGGGGAAGAAGCCCTAAAGATCCTTAGAGGAGAGAATAACGGTAAGGATGCCACACTGCCATCCCTAATTTTACTCGACTTAAAGATGCCTAAGGTGGATGGCTTTGAGGTTCTAAGGGAGCTGAGGAGAGACGAGAGATTAAAGATTCTGCCGGTTATAGTATTTACTTCTTCGGATAGAAGTGAGGATATCGAACTTGCATATAAGTTGGGTTGCAATAGTTATATTGTGAAGCCGGTTAAGTTCGAGGACTTTATAAGAGTTATGGAGGAGATTAAGCGCTACTGGTTTGAGACTTCGGAAATACCCACATGACGTTATAATGGGGGGTCCAATGATTGGGCGCCTCAGAAGCATTTAAACAAGGTTCAAGGGCTGTTGAGGATTTAGGCAAGTTTAGGATACTTTATGTTGAGGATACTAAAGATGACCAGATAATTCTCAGGCACCTGCTTGAGAGAAAGAGCAAGATAAACTTTGAGTTAGTAACCGTTAGCGATGGATTTGAGGGTTTAAATAGGATTAGCAAGGAGGACTTTGATCTTATAATCTTGGATTATAGGCTTCCAGGCATGACTGGAATCGAGTTTCTTGAGATGCTGAAAGGGCGAAATATTACTACGCCTGTTATCTTCGTTACCGGAAGGGGCAGTGAGAGAATCGCCGTTGAAGCCATGAAGCTTGGTGCAAAAGATTATATCGTTAAGGATGAGTCTGACTTTGATAGGTTAATAAGAACCATTGAAGAAGTTGCCTTAGAAATGAGTCTTCCGAGAAATGTTAGTGTTAAGGCAGTTTTACAGCTGGCTGATTTATTCTCCGCACATGAAACTTTAAATGCTGATGAGTTGGAGTGGCTGCTTAGTCAGAGCCATTATGCACAGTTCGAAGAGATGCTTTCAACGCTTAATGAGCTTGTTAACGCAGGCTTTGTTGAGGCTAAGCCCTTACACTCAATTACTGCATGCCCATTCTGTGGCTCACTTAAGCCAAACCTCCTCCTTAAGTGTCCACAATGTGGAAGTAGCCAGCTGACTAAAGGCGAAGCCATAGAGCATATGAACTGTGGTGGGGTGGATTTCAAGTTTAACTTTCATAGGGGTGATGGTGAACTTATATGTCCAAAGTGTGGGAAGAAGCTTAGACAGCTGGGGGTAGATTATAGAAGAGTCAGCTCGCTTTACAAGTGCTCTAATGAGCACTTTTTCAGTCTGCCAGTCTTGAATTTTGAATGTTTTGGGTGTGGAAAAACATTCGATTTTGACGATGCATGCCTGAAAACAATCTATCGGTATAGGTTGACTAGGAAGGGATACAGTCGACTTTTGTTAGCGGTTAAAGCAGGGGTTAGATCGTCAGCATCGAGACCTGAGGGGGATTTGGAGAGAACCCAGGTAGTAATGGGCAGTAAGTGAAGATTCGCCATCCCCCCAGTAAGCCATATTTCACTATGTAAAGTGTTGGCTGGAGCCGTAAATGTTAACGATTTTATTTTATATAAACTCTTTTTTAAACGGCTTTACTGATTGGCTTAAAGATTTAACTCCAATGGAGTTTTTAGCGGTATTCTGGCCTCTTTTGATATTTGATTTCATGCGTTCAATTGGTAAATGTATAATACTCTTAGTTCACGCCATTTACCGTAGGTTTAAGCCCAAGAGGCTGACGGCATACTTCTCCCCTAAAATAACTTTGATAATACCCGCTCATAATGAGGAGAAGGTGATAGTCAGGGCTATCGAGGCTGCTTTGGAAGCCGACTACGAAAATAAGGAGATAATAGTTGTTGATGACGGTTCAACCGATAGAACCTTTGAACTGGCTTATCCCTATGCGAAGAGGGGCTTAATAAAGCTGTTTCGCAGGGATGTTGCAAGCGGCTCTAAGGCTGGAGCCCTAAACTTTGGACTTAAGTTTGCAACCGGCGATGTGGTGATAACCGTTGACGCTGACACATTGATAGAGCGAGAAGCGATAAGGGAAATAGTTAAGCCCTTAAGCGATCCGAGCGTAAGCGCGGTCTCCGGGAACGTTAAGGTTTTGAGGGGCGAGCATGGTGCTGATAATCTGCTGGTTAAGCTGCAGGCTTATGAGTATCTTGTTTCGCTTGAGCTGGGCAGAAGGTTTAATGCCTTAATCAACACGTTGCTTATTATCTCGGGAGCGTTCGGAGCATTCTGGAAGAATTATGTTTTAGGTCTCGGCGAGTATGATGTGGATACGATAACTGAGGATTTCGATGTAACTCTAAAGGTTAGGAAGCTGGGTAAGAAACTCGCATTCGCCGAGAACGCTATTTCATGGACATTCACGCCTGAAAACTGGAGGGATTGGAGACGCCAGAGGACGCGTTGGTCTAAGGGTCAGATAGAGAGCCTTTGGAAGCATCGGAATATATTCTTTGGGGGTAAATTTGACCTAATGCTTATTCTAGCCGCTTTCGACATGGTTTTAATGGATATACTTCTCCTGTTCATACGCTTCGGATGGCTTATTTATGTGGCATTTCTCCTACAGCACTCCCTTGTTTACGTAATGCTCCTAACTATAATTCTCTACTTTATAATAGAGTTTACCGTTATTTTCACGGCTGGAATATTATCACCTAGAAAAAACGACCTGAAAAAGATTTATTTAGCTCCATTAATGGTTCTCTTCTACAGACCGTATTATTCGCTAATCCGCTTAAAGGCTTACTTACAATGGATAATGCACAAAAAAGTTACATGGTAAAGTAGCGACTCGCAGATATTAGCATTAATTTCTAAACATCAGTAACAAAATAATTCTGTGCGGTTAACACTGCCAAGAATAACAAAGCTAAAGAGATAGGAAATTTAATTAGAATTAATAAGCCTAAAATTCAAGCCAACATTATAAATCGTATTCTATCGTTAATAAAATTTAGCGACAAAGTTATTAAATAACAAATTCGATTTTGCTTGGATATTCTCCTCCGTATTGCAGGTGGAAAGTGCCATATGGCTGTCTTAACCACGTGACTTCTACTTTAAGTACTAGTCTGCTGTTCTCCGGAACAGTGGAATTATACGGGGGATTTTTAAATTCATCCTCGAAATAGAGAGGCCCAAACCTATACCAGCCCTCTCGTGGGAAGGGTTGTGGATCGCTCACAGCAATTGTGCAGAGCGTTCCATTTTCGGTGATAAAGTATAAGCTTACTGATATGCTTCTTTTTCCTTGCGGGGGAACTGGTTTAGCATAAATGGTTATATTCACGTATTTTGCCAGAGAGTAATTTATCTTCGGTGTTGGTGGCGAGTAGATTAGGGCCCATTGCTTATCTCGTCCATGGCTAAATTGAGGGGTATATTCTCCCTGTATATCAGGGTTCCATAGACCCCATGGAAGAAGCATTACGTCTTTCGGTTTGCCCTTTTCTCCTTTCGGGCCACCTAAGTGGAGTAGAAACCAATTGAAGCTTTCGCCTTGATATCTGGCGGAGACGATTATAGAGTCTCCGGGGGTGACAGCCCTTAGAATAACGCTTAAATTAAACATGTTTATTGTGCCTTGCGACAAACTCAAACTAACAGCGTAAACTCCTTTACCCAAATATGTTAGAGAGTTGATTCCAGTTTGGATCCAATCGCTCTCGTTTCCCAGCACATAGCCTTGTAAGTGTTCAGGCATCAAGTTTGTTATGGGTTTACCATCCTCCATCAGGGTGAATTTTAATTTGATTTGAGTTAAACTAATTAACTCCACTGTATTAGGAATTATTGTCAATTCAATATATTTGGTTATTTTTCCAGTCCACCCCTTAAAGCGGTAAGCGTCTATATCTAGCGTGAAAGCTATGCTGCCATGGCTAAACCCTGAAAAGCTATTCCATTCGATAAAGAGTTCGGCATAAATGAAATTTACATTTACACCTAATTGTGAATATAGTATTGTAATATTATTTTTCCAATTATTTAATATTTCAATGAATTTCGCCTTGGCTTCTATTATGTTTCCAATAGAAGACGATAAATCCTGAGGTAGAGTTGAATAGTATATTATAGTAGCCTCTCTTAATGCGATTACCAAGGTTCTTCTCAAGTCGCTTGTTATCGCTAGAACCGTCTCTTTAACTGGTTCATATTTTAGTTGCTGTCTTTGGCCGCTCATCTGGTGAATTGAGAATGCGACTGATAAAACTGCGATTGACATAAGTATAGCTAGGATGACGATGAGCTGCCCTCTATTACTTCTTCGAAGACTCTTTCTCATGCCCTCATTACCTGAAAATTAGAAAGTTAGATCTTAGATAAATCGCTTGAGAAAGATAAGTAGAGTTTAAACTTTCATAACTAAGTTACTTATCTAAAAAATAGATCATAACGCACAGAAAAGGTCTAGTAATCTATCTTTAGAGAGAGACTTACGCTTTTTCACTTCCCTTAGCTAAGACTAGAACCAAGTAGTATGTTTCACGGTTGCTTGTGGTGTATACCATTATTGTTGAGGAGACTTCAGGCATTTGCCCAAAAACTTCTGGCGATGCGTTGCTGATGCTGATAAGACGTTGCAGCCCGAAAGAGCCATCTTCAAATGTTGTACATTTCAGGATTGTCAGG
>JAWCEH010000044.1:0-16000 GCA_038859955.1 Bathyarchaeia archaeon
TTTTAAGCTCGGTAAGGTTTTTCGTTTCATCTAAAACATTTTTGAAAATTTGGAATGCTGATGTCGCCTTACAATTGAAACATAAAATTAATGAATATGACAGTATCATAACTGATAATAAAATGGATAGAAATTTTTTCATTTACTTTCCCCCTCAAACTTTATTTTAGAAACTTAATTTTGATTTTTAAAATAAAAAAGGGAGGGATTTAAGGTTTTATCCGTGCCATCCGAACTTCTTTGATATGCCAGCTATGTCTTTCATGTCGATCTTGTAGTCGCCGTTTATGTCTGCCACCGTGTTCCATCTTGCATGGCCTGGGAATGTGCCGAAGGCTTTTGAGGCACCTGCCACGTCTTTCATATCAACTTTAATGTCAGGTGCTGGAAGTTTCGGGTTCACATAGGTTGTGCCCGATATGTCTTCTGTGATTGTTACATAGATTGGCCATGTGGTGTTAACCCATCTGCCGGCCATTGCTGTTGGACTGGTTATATGGAAGGCAATTGACGCCATGTGAGCGCCGGCTGTTAAGTTCAGCGGAAACGTTTCCACATCAGACTGTGTTGGGTCTAAGCTTATGGTCTTGTTTTCAACAAGTGGTGTTCCGTCTATCCACACCCACTTTTCGCCAGTTAGTGTTGTTTGTGGAGCCTCACAGCTTACATGTTCTTCCATAAGGTTCTTTACGGTTGCCTCTAAAGTAACTAGCGCCCACTTCTTAGTTAGCGGATCTGCCACCAGAATCTTTGACTTATAGCCTTGGGTGTGGATGTCCACGTAGGCTGGGGTGTGCCTGAAGAATCCGTAGGTTGACGTTACGGGCTGGCTTCCAGGAAGCCCTGTGTCAACAGTGCTTCCAGGCTTGTTGGCTGCGAGTAGTATGTGGTGAGATGGAGCGTAATCGTCTAGTCTCCATGGACCTGATCCTATTAGGTTGGGGTCTGGAGCGAAGCCGGATGGATCACCTGTTTCGCAAAGGGGTCTCCATATGTGTTCTGGCAATATGCGGTTTCCTCCAACCCAACCTACAGCATAAATGCTTTTAACGTCCAGTAGCACTTCAAAGTTCATCGGGTCAAGGATTGAAAAGCTCAGTATATTTTGGACGTTGCTTATCCACCACGGCGGAGCTAGACCTCTAGATTCGAGTATGTCGTCTATTTCGACGAAAGTGAAGTATATGTCTCCAATTGTTAGTTTGCGTCCATCCTGGAAGTACACATCATTCCTTAACGTGAAAACAACTTTTGTGCATTCGCCGTATATTGGATGGTTATATGTGCTAACTGTAAATGTTTTCGCTACCCATGGAATAAATTCAAGCGTGTACGGGTTTCTGGCCAATAAGCTTTCATAACCTATGAGGTCTAGGACGGTGTTGTCCCATAGCCATTCGCTGTATACGGGATTGAACTGTCTTATGTCTGTTGTTTTGAAGCCGTAGCGTATTACGCCGCCAGGCATCCATTCACTTACATTTGTATGCATATTTAGGAAAGTGTAGCCGTTATCCACTCCGTAGCCTGGCCAGTTAACCCAGTTTGTCCATTCCTGTCCAAAATAGTCGGGCTCAGTGCTTCCCACATACTTTCTTGACACTGCCTTGAACCCTGTTGCAGAGTACAACGGCGCACTCAGCGCTGCGTCTGCAAAGACTTCTTGAGCTTTTCTAGCCCAGTATACGGCGTCTGCCTGGGTGTTAGCATACATGACATTATAGCTTGCCTCGTTGAATAGGTCCTTGTTGCAGCCTGCGTAGTTGTACGGTCTACCTGGATGCCAATAGAAGTCCCAGTTCCAAAGGATTAGGAAGTCTGGGTCTACGCCGAGGCTCCATCCGCCTGTGTAGATGTGGAAGTTCTTGTTGGTCATGACCTGCGATCTTGCAGCTGAAATGTCTCCGAAAGTAGCGCTGTAAGGTATCCTTATCAGCGGAACAGACCTTTCGAATTCCGCTATTAACATTTCGCCAGCCTTCTTCCTTCCAGCATGGTCGCTTCTCACGAAGACTTTTAGGCTGAAGTCTTCGCCAGGGTCTTTCTGGCCGTTTTTGTTTTTGTCCCAGTATCGCCATCCGCTAACTGGGTCATATGGGAAGAGGCCGCTCTCATTGAGGAGTTGCGAAGCGCGAACTGGGTCGTATTTCACCATGTAGAATAGCGAGCCGCCGGGCTGAAGCTCTGGGTGAGAATATTTGCCTAATGATGGCGGCACGGGCGTGTAAATGGGTGTAGCTACGCTCGGACCAACATAGCTAACTAAGGTTTCTCTATCTACAAGGTTGGCTATTGCAGCTCTAAGCCACCATCCATTATCATGGAGTACGCTGCTTTCTGCTATGCTGTAGCCCATCGGGTTTGGAAAAACGGGGTTTGGATACGCAGGATTTGGAGGATTGCCCAAAAAGGTGTTGTTGTTATTGTTAAAGTCGAAGAGGTAAAGGCCGAATTCCGCTCCGTAACCTAGAACCTTAAACCTGGGATCCGCAATGTACTTGTTGTAGTGAGTTACGTCTAGAGGCCAGTCTGTTACATCGATCTCGCCACCCTCAAGACCTGACTCCCACTCTGAAATGTCAGAGGAATACAAGTTTATTAGCAGCTTGTCAACCCTTGGTCCGAAAGTTTCAAACTTAGTGTCGCTTGTGCAATTCCAGTATGTCCATGCAAACACCGGGTTTACAACAATTAATGCCATCAGCAAAGCTGCTAAACATATCAATGCCTTCTTCATTTTTTCTCCCCTATTTTATTTTCGCACTTAATTTCTAAAATAATCAGACTTAAAAGTCTTATGGAAAAAAGTTCCAGTACAGCATGATAGGTTCATTTTTTATACTTGTGGCAAGCGACAAAATGCCCCTTTTCAACCTCAACCAGTTGCGGATCATTCGTCTTACATATGTCTCCAATATAGGCATAACAACGCGTATGGAACCTACATCCAGAAGGTGGGTTTATGGGGCTAGGTATCTCCCCCTTAATCCTAACCTCTATTCTCTTTGAAGTTGGATCTGGAAGGGGAACGGCGTCTATTAAAGCTTCGGTATATGGATGCAGAGAGTTTAAAATAACTTGTTCGACATTTCCCATCTCAACTATTTTACCAAGATACATGACTGCAATTCTATCGCAAATATGCCTTGCTAAGGCCAAGTCATGTGTAATATACAAAAAGGCCACGTTACGCTTATCCCTAAGCTCCACAATCAAATTTAAAATTTCAGCTCTTATTGAAACATCAAGCATCGAGACAGGCTCATCAGCCACTACAAACTCTGGGTCGAGAACCATAGCTCTTGCAAAAGCAACCCTCTGTCTCTGACCTCCACTAAGCTCATGGGGGTACCTTAAAAGAAACTCATCCGGAGGTGTAAGCTTGGCATCTTCCATAGCCTTGTAAATTCTCTTCTCCATATCTTTACCAATAATTCCATGAATTGCTAAAGGTTCTTCCAGGATGCCCCTTACTGTCATGAAAGGATTAAGGGATTCATAAGGATCCTGAAATATAATCTGCATTTTTCTACGTAGAGACTTAATCCTCTTTTCTGGAATAAAAGTTATATCACTACCTTCAAAGTATATTTTTCCATCAGTGGGCTCTATAAGCTTAATTAAAACCTTTCCAGTAGTGGTTTTGCCACTGCCACTTTCTCCCGCTAAACCAAAAATTTCGCCTTTTCGTATGTTAAAACTTATTCCATCAACAGCCTTAACGTATAATGTCCTTCTGGTTAGAAGTGTTCTAAAGAAACCCATTCTAACCGGGAACCACTTTTTCAAATTCTTAACTTCAAACAGGTTCTCACTCAAATCTCATCGCCCCCGCTCAATGAGGTGGCAAGCAATAAAGTGTCCGCCGCCCAAATCAATAAAAACTGGATCCTCCCTCCTACAAATTTCCATAGCAAAATTGCAGCGTGGATAAAACCTACAACCCCTCGGGGGATCTAAAAGGTCCGGCGGAGAACCAGGTATAGAGATAAGTTTCAATTTTTCTTTAGCCCTTACAGAAGGGAAAGATGACATTAAGCCTTGAGTGTACGGATGGAGCGGATTCTTAAAAATCGTAAGGACATCGCCATACTCAACAACTTTTCCAGCATACATAATCGCAGTTTTTTCGCAAAGCTCAGCTATAATCGAAAGGTCGTGGGTTATTAGAATCATGCCTAAACCTAACTTACCTTTCAACTCTTTAAGCAGCTTCAAAACCTGAGCTGCAACGATAACGTCGAGGGCTGTTGCCGGTTCGTCGGCTATTAAAATAGATGGATTAGAAGCCAAAGCCATGGCAATCATAGCTCTTTGTCTCATGCCACCGCTAAATTCGTGAGGATACCCGGTGATTCTCGAAGGATCAATTCCTACAAGCTCAAACAGCTTTGCAGCTCTCTCTAATGCTTCCCTTTTATTAACTTCGGGCTCGTGGAGTCTAATTGCTTCAACTATTTGGTCGCCGACCGAATAAACAGGATTAAGAGCATTCATGGCTCCTTGAAAAACTATAGAAACCTTCTTCCACCTTATTTTCTCCCTCATCTCATCCTCGTCTAATTTAGTAATATCCATAGACTCAAGGAGTATTTTTCCTCCGATAATCTCGCCATTTGGAGGCAGTATCCTAAGAATGGAAAGAGCCACTGTAGTTTTACCACATCCAGATTCCCCTGCAAGTCCAAGAGCCTCCTGTTTGTCAACACTAAAACTTACTCCATCCACCGCTTTAACATATCCTCTAATCGTCTTATAATACGTCCTTAGCTGATCTACTACTAGCAACGGCATTTTCTCATCCGTTGAGCCTCATTTTGGACGGAAAGTTTAAGATGGCTTTGATATTTAACCTTTTACTAAACTTTGTGTTCACCTACGCATTCTAAGCTTGGGGTTAAGTATCTCGTCAAGCGCATAACCCAACAGGATGAAGGCTGTTGCAACTAGGGCTATACATATCCCTGGAGGAATTATCCACCACCAACATGTAGTTCCCCCTGAAACGAAAACCTCATGAAGCATCCTTCCCCAAGACATACGCATTGGATCATAGAAGCCAAGCCAGCTTAAGGCGGCTTCAGCTGTTATCGCTCCTGGAACTGAAGTTGCAAGTGAAACATAAACAATTGCCATTACACATGGAAGTATGTGCTTAAATATTATGTGACTTGTGCCTGCACCTGCCGCTTTAGCAGATTCTATGAAGGGTCGTTCCTTAATAGATAAGACCATAGACCTAACAACTCTTGCAAAGCCATTCCACCCTAAAAGTCCTAAGAGTATAATTAGGTTTTCAATTTTGGCTCCTAAAATTGCAACTAAAACAATAAGCAGCGGAAGCCCCGGTATAACCAGAAGCAGGTCGTTGGTTCTCATCAAGAATTCATCAATGACGCCTCCATAATAGCCGGCAAACAGTCCAACAATTAAGCCGATGGCTACGCTAAAAACCGAAACCAAAATACCTATGTAAAGTGAAATTCTTGTCCCATAGATAAGTTGAGAGAAAAGATCTCTTCCATACTGGTCTGTTCCAAGTATACCAAACGCGGTGCCAACAATTCTTAAGTGAAAGTCATCTATGTATACGATGGTTTCAACATTTTCTGCAGAACTTCTATCCAAAAATGTTATTTCAACACCCCAAATATAATTTCCAGGCTTTGATGGCAACAAACTTGCAACCTCTTTAGGATCAGAGAACTGTATAAGCGAAGTTGAGGTTGATTTGGATGTCCTTGAGATTATCCAGAAGCCATTTGCAGCGTCCCCAGAAAATGCCCTGTCAATAATTATCTCACCGTCTTTTGTTTCAACAAACCCTATTGAAGGGCGTCCTTTTATGGGGAAGACTGTGGTCATAGCTTCAAATGGCTGACCCGCCTCACCAAGGAAAACTCTTACTTTTACAGGTACATCTAGGTATTCAAGTCTTCTAAAAACGTTCCATGGAATTATTTCCCAAGTATACCACCATGGATCAAATGGGTATGGGAAATACTTAATTTGTGTATCTTCCAACTTCGAGCTAAGATAAACTGATGCAGTGAAAGATGATTCGACTTTAACGTTGTATGTGCTCTTAACATCTTTCAAGACGACTTTAAGTAAAATCCATTTGCGGCTATTACCAGGAAGCATTAGATTATCGTATAACGTGATTTTTTGCTTTTTATTCGCAACAGGCTCTCCTTCTTTGTGCTCGCTTAATAATGGTGCCATCAAATCAATGGAACTTTCACTTGCATCGATTTTGTCTATAGTAGCGGTTTCTTCAAAACCCTTTCCTCCAATAATCACCAAGTCGCCTTTCTTAAAGTTCTCAACCGACTCTAGATAAATTTTCTTTTCTCCGGCGGAAACTGGTTTAGTGAGTTTTGTCTCAACTTTTATCCATGGCTTTACGGAGACGATGTCAGGTCCATTACTATTGGAATTAAGATCTGGGTCGCATATTTCCAAATCATCCATGAAGCAGTAGTATTTTTGGTCTTCGCCTTCTTCATACATGGATTTGAAAGGAGAATTTGAAATATCCGTGTAATTCTTCACAGTTAAACTTCCGTCACTTACGACCCAACACATTTCACTCCAGTGAAACGGCAATTGGGATGTGCCATTAATCCATTGCCACCAGTTCTCATAGCCCATGTTTTTCCAATATGTTTTTGCCTTGCTTTTATCAGCGTTAAACTCTAACCCGAAATAATCCGTTATATTAATTGTCGCAGCAATATGAAAATCTTCCACATATAAACCCTCAATGTTGTCTACAATTAAAGACAAACTTCCATTCTTCGGATTTTTCTCGCCATTATTTAAAAGGATTATAAACAATTGTTCCTCTGGTCTGAGCTCAACTCTCTTAGATCCATTTATAAGAAATTCCACATTGCCGATAATTATACCTGGGTTACCCAAGTATGGATACGTGAAATTTGAGTAAATGTAGACTGTGGAACCGCTAGCCGATGTTCTAATTTCTCTTCGATATTTTACGGCTAACGATCCCGCCTTAGGTTCTATTCTTACGCCGTAAACTCGAAATGGATAGCCGACATCTTCAGTGAAGTAAATTTCAGTAAGCTCTGGATTTAGTTCTAAACTGCATAATTCTTTTCCTATGCTTGGGGCGCCCGCATCTTTGACGACTTCAAGGTTCTCGCTAACATAAGGATCCCCACCAAGCCATGTTGGCAAACTTCGAACCCATGCTGGCTTAGCAAATTTTGCAGCGATATATCCTTGAAAGTGGGGATCATCCCCGAGAGAGTTGAAGGGTGTTAAAAGTGGAGCAGCGATAGCAATGAACGTGAAGAATAATATTATTGTCAAGCCAAAAGCAGCTCTTTTATTACGCAAGAAAACTTTAATAAAATTTGTAAACCTAATAATGTTATGCTTTAATTTGCTAGGTTTCCTCTCAGCTTGCGCCATTCTTATCACCCATACTTAATTCTTGGATCTATAACCCCATAGAGCAAGTCCGCCACAATATTTGCAACGATTACACATATTGAAATAAGATAGAAAATTGCCATTAACACGGAATAATCCCTTATTGATATAGCATCCCAAATCCACCCACCAACTCCCGGATAAGAAAAGACAGTTTCAGTAATAATGGCACCCGTCAAAATGAAACCAAATGATAAAGCCGCACTAGTAATTATTGGCAGTGAAGCGTTCTTCAATGCATGTTTGTATAGTACTGCTGTTTCGCTTAATCCTTTAGCCTTTGCCGTTACAATGTAATCCTCAGTGATGGTTTCAAGCATTGAAGCTCTAGTTAACAATACCCAGCCTCCAACAGAAAAAATTGTTAACGTAGCAAACGGCAAAAATAAGTGAGATAAAAAGCCGCCAAAGAGATCAATGCTACCTTTCATACTTAATGCCGTGTTATAATTTAAGGAGGTAGGGGAGTATGTAGGGTTAACGGTAAATACTTGCGGCCATCCAGTTAAAGGCCAATCCCTTGGATAGGCCCCCGATCCTGGAAACAAACTTAAAAACCCCCTTGAAAAAAACCATAGTAACACGAGTCCGATCCAGAACGTAGGCAATGATCCCGTAATCAACGATAAAGTGACAGCTGCGCTGTCAAAAACCGAACCACGTTTTTTGATAACAATAATACCTACATAGACGCCTACTATTAGTGAAACTATTGTTGATAAGCCAAGGAGCAGTACTGTATATGGAATTTTTTGGGCCATGACATCTGATATAGGTCGTCTTCCTGCTATTTCAATTCCAAAGTTCCAAGTCAAAAGGTTTCTATAGTATTTCATTAGCCGGATATACCAAGGTTCTGTTAAGCCCCACATCTCATTCAAAGCTTGCTCATGTTCCTTTCTCTTTTCAGGGCTTTCTTTACTCCAAGCTGACATAAGAAAGGCTCCCGGATCTCCTGGCATAGCTATGAATAAAATGAAGTTTACGGCTATTACTGCAAGTAATAATATAAAAGAGTAAATGATTCGCTTAACAATATAACTTCGGAGTCCCATTTCTATCCACAAATGAAAGGCTATTCCAAATAGTAATTTAAGCTTTTGCCTAAATATGAGTAAAAACTTAAATAATCTCACAGAAAGCTTTAAAGGGATGATATTGATGGAAAAAGAGCAAAAATCCGCTCCAATGCTGGTCGTGCTAGTTATAGGCTCGATTCTGATCATTATTAATGGAATATTAATAGCATTTAATGAAAATCAGCCTTTAATTTTGGGGTCATACAATGCAAATGATATCGAGGATGTTTGGGTAACACCCTATACCAAACATCCTTTTTGGGGAAGAATAGTTTATGGAGTGTCTGGCCTTGTAGAGGGAGGGCTGACATATGGGTGGCTTTCAATAGGTGTTTTGCAAACAATATTGGTATTGTACATTTTCATTAAACCAAGGAAAATAAAAAGTTTAAGCTTATGGCTAATTATACTATCACTTTTAACCATTCCAATAGGTGGAGGCTTTTACATAGGCTTAATGTTGTCAATAATAATAGGCTTATATGGCCTAGAATATCCCAAAAAATTTGACGAAACCTTTATCGGGAAAATGCTCAACGCATTAAGGTTCAATAAAAACTTCTTTGAAAAAGCTGTGGCCAACCCAGACCTTCAAAGGGCGGCTTTCACCCTGCTATTCGTAGCTGTATTAAGTGGGTTAGGAAGCTGCCTCTACTCCTATAACGTTTTCAAAATTTATCCAAAGGGCGACCCTTCAATGCCATCCATGACGGAGGCATCAGAAATACTTATTAAAGGTAGGCTCTATTCTGACTCTATCGTCTACATTTTAGCTGTATCAAATGTCTTTATAATGGCGGTAAAATGGTTGATTTTAACGTTAAGCATATACTTTTTCGCCTTTAAAATTCTCGGTAAGGAAATCGAGCTGGCCGCATTATCACATGTGCTAGTTTATGTTTATGTACCAGAAATTATCTTGACCTTTATGCCGATAATTTTTACAAACGAGCCTAACTTATCACAAACTTGGTCTTTAATAATTATTCCAATATCTTGGCCACTAATACTTTTCTATATATCAAGATTATGGTCTTTTGGTCTTTTAACTTATACCTTATCAAAAGTTCAGGACATTACTTTCGGAAAGGCGGTAGGCAGAGCTCTTTTTGCAGTTGCGCCTTATCTTATGGTAACCTATCTATGGGTTTATCCAGTTTTCAACGCTCCAGGATTTCATATAACATTTACAGGCGAGTCATCCTCCATGATAGCACTCTTATTGGCGATGTTTTATATTATCGCATTATTGGTGGGGGCGTTAAGGAAAGAGTAGTTCAAGCTTTAGTTTCTTCTTCACTTTTTCTTTTAGAGGTAATCCAGTCTTTGTACCCTGAAACAATTCCCCAAAGTATAACTAAACATATTGTTGCCACAAGCTTCAACTCGGTCGGTAAATAAAAAATTGTCCAAATCACTACTAAAGGTATTAAAATTATAAGGGCAGCAGATATTACAATTATCCAAAACCATATATCGGAAAGAACTTCCATGCAATTTCCCCAATTAGAGCTTTATTAATATTTTATACAACATTAACTTAAACTTTTACCCAAGGTTTAAATATGATTATATAGACAAAAAATTATAGTTAACAAAATAGCAAAAAATGCATAGAACAATATTGACAAATTAAGTTCAGGAATCTCTGTGATGCCATATATCCAAATTGAGATATCACCGCAGGGATATTCGACATAAATATATTTATTGTCTATAGAAGACCAAGTTTTAATTGATAGAATGTTATTAAAATATAACTGAGATACATGTGAGAAAAGTCTTGGAGAAAAATTAAGCCTTAGAAAACCATTTGGTCTATTCTCAAACAAGCAAACATTTAGGCACAACATTTCATCGTAAAGAGTTACGTTTAAGAACTTTATCCTTGAGCTTGATATTAATGAAATTGTCTCATTTAAGAATTTGTAAACGCGAAATTCGCCCATTAACGGAAATTTATCGCAAATTTTCCTTTGCTCATTTATATAATACCAATAGTCGCTTATTCCATCCTTGTCACTATCTTCCAATAAACTGTTATCATCCCAAAAGTTCCCCTCACCGTTATAAAACCAACTATTATTAAAGAAGTCAGATGCATGTTTTCGCAAAGAGTTATTTAAAGAATTGTTCAAGAAATTGTTATGAAAAATTATATTTCCGTAAGATGGTGAGTATATTGGGATTTCTATACCGTAAGCTTCATTGTTTATTATGTTATTGGCCTCGAAAACGTTATTATTTGAATACCATGCAAGCTCTATACCATTCCAACCACTACTCAGTATTGAGTTATTAAATATAGTGTTCTGACTTGAACGGCGCATTAAAAACATTCCGTAATGGTTATTTCTAAGGATGTTATTTTTAACAGTGTTTCTACATGAACTGTTTTCCAACCTAATTCCAATAAATTTGCCCTCAACTAAATTGTCTTCAATTTCACAGTTTGAAGCATTAATCAGCCTAATTCCACATGAATTGGCAACTCCCCCAAAGTTTCTAATAGTAAAACATTGAACGCTCACATTGTTAGTGACAATGATCACGGCATCTACAGTACTATTTGTTTCAATAATAGTCTTTTCTAACCCCTCGCCGCATAATTCAAGCGACTTATTGATTATCACTTGTTCTCTGTAAATACCCGCCCTAACGAGTATTCTGTCTCCGTCTGAAGCACATGCTAGTGCTTCTCTTATTGTTTTAAAACCATCTTCTCCAACAACTAAGACCCATCGTGTCGAATGAAAAGAAGCATGTACTTCATAGATGGATCCTTGTAATGCCATAAATAAAAGCACAACAACTACCATTTTACTAATAATAGGTTTATTTAGACTTTTCTTCACGACCTTTAGCATGAACAAAATTATAAGAAATGTCATAAATAATAATGTAACGCTAGTGCCAATAAATGAATATTCCGGGATAGCTCCTGTTCCTAACACTTTAACCTCTAAAATGCTTCCACTTTCTAATAGAGGTAAATTAAAGTACAAGAAAGTATAATTAAGTGACGAAAAAATTTCACAACTAATTCTTGAATCATTCAGCAAAACCTCCCACTTATCATTATCAGCCCAGAGCAAAAATTTTGATATTCCAATTCTACAAAAGCTACTTGCTGTATCCGTTACTATATTGAAAGAGACACGACAAAACGTTGGTTCAAAATCGAAGTTAAAGATTTCGGTAAAAAATCCAAATACTTCAAAGGGATGTTGTTCAAAATTGACGCTGAGAATTGTTGTTACTGGGCTGGATAAGGGATACTTATCGATATTGTTGAATCCAATCGAACACGGTTTGTCGAGTATACCATCACTGCCATCTACATCTTGAGATGGCCCTTTATAGTCGTCGGTCATATTGTAATTTAACCAGAAATTTCCGCCATACGGATATCCATAGTCCCACGTGTTAGTTACATTTGAAAAGGACGAAGCGACAAATTCTACGTCCTTTGCATTTTCTAGAAAATTGTTGTGAATAAAAATATTACCAGAAGCATCATCTATCTTAATGGCGATACCGTTTCTAACAAAATTGTTATTGCAGATTTTATTGCCTCCAACCTCGTCTATATATAGCCCAACACTATTATCGAAGATATCGTTCAGAAAAACTTTGTTATCTTTTGTAGCCAATTGTAAAATATGTGGCGAGAAAGAAAAATATAAGGCGTGCGTATTAAATTTAAAAATGTTTGAATATATTTGACATGTTGTCGCTGGTTCCAGCGATATTCCCGACCATTCATTCAAGGTCAATGAACTATTCGTTATTGTTACGTTATGAGAGTTAACAAGTCTTATTCCTTGAATATTTCGCGTACAGTTGACGCTATAGACCAATGTATCGTTCGTATAAGCAAGCAGCAAGCCTGAAAAATTATCGCTTAACGCCGTATTAACTACAACGATGTTTGTACTGTTAACTATTGCAGCAAATCCGATGTCACCAGTCAATTTAATATTATGAGCATTCAAAAGATAGTAAACTTTCTTACAATTCACAGTATTTGATGTGTCAATGTCATGAATAAAATGAGAAAGGTATAAGCCATAAACTTCTAAATTGTAAGTGTTATTTAGCATCCTTACATTTCGTAAAACATTTTGGGTGGAATCATATATTCTAAGTCCTTTGTAGAAGTTTGTTATTGTTACATTCTTAATCTGGTTGTTGTTGCTCTGCTGTATTAATAGGCCTGTTGATTTATATGTGCCGGTACCGTCAATTGTGAGGTTTGCCAATACAACGCAAGTCACTCCCCTTGAAATTTTCACACATGTGGATGTCCCTGAACCCAAAATAACTGTTTTATTACCATAACCAATTATCGTTAAGGTCTTGTTAATTTCTAATTGCTCATAGTAGTTTCCAGGCATTATTATAATTTTGGAGTCTGGAGGGGCAAAATTAATTGCTGCTTGAATACTTTCGCCTTCTTTCACTATTATTTCGTTAGTATAGTTTGTAGCTGGAAAAGAAATGTGAATCGTTAAAGACGCCATCATGGTTAAGATTAAGGTGAATATAAAGTTATGATTCATGCTAACCCTATTTAATAATTTTTTAAACGTATAAGTTTTCTTATGTCTGCTGAAATATTTTAGAAATGTTTAAGTCCCACCATAAATAAGCTATTTAGGGAAAGTTATGAAGAAAATTCTCGTTTTCGGCGGCATAATTATGAGCATTGCAGGGTTGTTTCTTTTATCACTGTATAATTTTTCGCAGAAAAATAACGCGATGGATTATAAAGAGATTATAAATAAATTGGTTGATCCAGATGATCTGGCATGGGAAAGATCTTGGGAAGAAATGGTTTTTGAGTGGAATTATTCAAAAGGAGAGAATATGGTCGTTGCTATTTGGCCATATTACGATTGGGCTATACCGAGCTTGTCTGATGAGCCCACCGGAATGTATTTGCCTCCAAACAGCACCCAGTATTTTTATGATGTTAAAAGGCTTAGAGTGAATGTGACAAATATTGAAACTGAGAAATCAACAGTCATCGAGATATATTACCCGTATAATCCACTAAAACCAGGTATCCCCAGCATTTTCCAGGATTATTTTGGTGTCCCACATGATACAAGAGCTCTGAGTCTAAATGAAATTTACCCGAAAGCTGGAGTTATAGATGGTAAGGGAGTTGTTTACCTTGGGAAAGTAGAAAATGATGGAATATATCGTGTAGAGTTTTCTATGGAACCACCGGACGTTATGGACGAAAAAATCGTTGGATATAACAAAACAAAACCATGGCCTCATCCAGTATCCCCCCCTCCCCGAGTAAGACTATATAAATGTTGGGAAGTAATCATATATCCATATAGATCACCGTTACTATTATTGATTGGACCGTTAGTGGTGGCTATAGGCGTAGTAGTGATCTTTAAAGGCTGTCAACCCCGTAAGAGTCGTCTTAATAAATCAAGTAAAGCATTTAAATTTGAATGTAAGCGTAAAGAAAACGGCGATTAAAGGATTTAAACATGACAATTTCACAAATCACTAAATAAGACCATAATTTTGTTAGGGATTTGTAATCGTAATATTTTTAGCAACTTTTTATAAAAATTTTAAATCTCGAAAAGCTGTTTAAAATGCTACTTTTTTGAATTTATTTAAAACAAAATAATATTTAATCTTTAGCTAGCATATTTATTTGATAGTCATTGAAAGCGCAAAAATATCTTAGTAAGCATGCTATGATTGTTTGAAAACTTTATAAGACATCCTAAGCTCATAAAACCTTATGTATAGATTAGTGAAATGGATTGGCTTAGTAATTCTTTTGCCGTCACTAATAGTTAGCATGGCTATAGCTGCAAACATACAAGTTCCCAATAATATTGAAAAGTTTGCGGTGTATAGTGAAGATCCTAAAATACCAATTATAGAAAAAGTTGTGCCTGTTCCACCATTTAACAGAACTTTGGAAGATGCCAGAAAGCTAGGAAAGGAGTGGGGGTGGGTTGGCTTCAATGTTTCACTTCCAAATCAAGGTAAACCAGGATATAGGGCTGGAGGTATAATGTTGTACGAACCAGCTAGCAAAGAAAAGTCTACGGTTCTCTTAAGAGTTGTAAATGAAACAGATTTTGAATTTTTGATATGGTCGGGAATGGAAGAAGACGCTTGGAACATCTGCAAAGTATATGCAGAAGCATATTTGGAAACAAAAAAAGGCTACGTAGAATTTCAATTTAAAAACCTGGATAATTGTCAAAAATATTGCTTATTTTTCCGCGGACTAGATTATGGGGTTGAAGATACGATAATACTTATAAGTATAAAAGAAGCATGGTATGAATATGTACCATGGATACCTGCAACCCCAGCAAACAAAGCAATAATTGGTATGGGAATAATTTCAGGCTTAATTTTTACAACGCTGGGATTCAAAAATAATAAGAAAAAGAAACGGCTAAAATTAAAAAAGTTTTAAGGGAGAAAACCTCAGTTTTATGAGCTGTTTTTATCTTCATCCTCCTTTTGAATAAGCGAAATATAATCTCGAAAGGATTTTTCAAAATTCCAATCGAAACCTTGACTTAATAGGGCTTTTTCGGTTCTTAATGCGCGCTCGATTAGGATTCGCAATATTAGAAGGATAAATATGGTGTTGACAACTATTACAGATAAAACGTTAAACGGGAAATTCAATATAACTAAAAATAGCATGTTTAAAAATATATCACCTAAAATGAAGGACGGTAAAATGGCAGCCCAAAAAACTCCATGGAATCTTTCGCTTTTAGAAATAGTTTCAAGATCTAGTTTTGGAATTTTGAGAATGACCCTATAGAAAAGTGGCATATTCTCATTTTCTTTTCCGCCGCGCTTCATTTTACATTACAAAGTAAGTATATAAAAAAGAAATATTTTAGTTTTTACCTATAAACGAGAGATCAAAGAAGACCTTTTTCTATTCAAAGAGAGAACGCCACATTTGCCTTAAAAAATTATTAGGCGACACTTTAAAAAGCCATAGAAAAATAAGGCTGCCCAAAAAAATGCCAATAATGACTCCTGTGACCTGCAAAAAATAGAATCCAAAAATTCCAAAAAATAGAATCCAATATAATCCCTTCTCCCCAATAATTTCGATTATAAAAGATAAAAATAAGAGAATCATCAGATTGGGTAGAATTCCCCAGAAAAGCATATAATTAATGTAGAAGTCAAATCTTTCCTCTGGTTTCACCCCCCAGATTGGGCCTCCAAATTCACCAGGTTTATATCCCTCAGGGACGTACATTATAGAGAAGTTTCCAGTTATCTTCCCACGGCCAACAATCCAATATGACGGGTATAATAGTGGATTATAGACCATATCACAGTAAACAACAGCATCTGCGTAACCAAGTTGACTATGTGGCTTAAATGAAACCTCCTTGATGGCATAGACATAGTATCCTACATGGTTAAATATACCT
>JAWCEH010000045.1:0-15846 GCA_038859955.1 Bathyarchaeia archaeon
GGAAACGTCATATTTTTCTACTTATATGTGAAAAAGATGTAAAAATGAGGCGCATACACCTTTTTCCCAAAATGGAAAATTTTTCCTCAATTTTTCCATTTTATGTCAAAAGTCGTAATTTTCTTCTTATTTTGGAAAATTTTGAGTTAAATTTACCTATAAGGAAAATTTTTAGATATTTTTTACTTTTATCGTTTTTCTTTTCCCCTTTTTGGGTAGAAACATTTAAATTAGTCTTCTTTACAATTGTATGCTGGGTGAAGTAAAAATGTTAAGTAAAAATGTTACTGAATATGGCGGTCTGAGAAGGAGCCGCACAGAAATAATTGCCCAAATACTCCGAATCGCCAAGGGTGGTGCAAGAAAAACCCGAATAGTTTATGGCGCGAACATAAACTTTAGACTCTTGGACGAATACTTAAAGAGGCTTGAGAAGGCCGGGTTAATCGCTAAAGAAAATAATAAGCGCAACATTATTAAGACCACTGAGAAGGGCATAGAATACCTACGCCGATATGAAAACCTTGAAAACCTTGGAATATTATGAGAGGTGAATAAAGATGCTTAGTTCAAATGCCATTTTCGCAATAATCATACTAATCTTAGTAGTAGCTGGATTAAGCAAAGTGGTTAGTACCGTAGCTAAAGGAAGCAAGAATGATATACTCTTTGAGTACAAATAAATATTTTTTGCTTAGACGTTAATTTCGCCGCTATACGCCTTCCATTTTACTACCCAAAATTTAACTCTGAAACTCCAATCACATTTTACTATTAGTGGAAATAGTTGAGCCTAAAGATTATCGGCAGTAAATAAATAATTTGCATTAATGGAATTGCTTTATTTTTCACCCTTTATTCCGCTGTGGCGGTCAATGATTTTAAGCACGCTCTTTGCCTCCTTCTCGCTTCTGCATGGTATGCATAACATTAAACCTCTATAACTCAATTTTGAGAGCATAATCTCAACCTCTTCCGGTTTACACTCAACGACTAAGCATTTATTATTTTTAAGTACCTTTAGGCATACATTAATCCACTCTGACATGGGTTTTGAACCCGCTCCAGGAACCCATTGGATGCCGTTGAGGGATTCTATCTTCAGCAAATAGTCTAGGTTGCCTAGAGCCATGGGGCCATCAAGATGGAATATTGAGTTATTAAGGCTGTTTGCCAGGGTGACCTGTTCCTCTAGGAAGAATTCCTCAAACATTTTTGGTGAAACTAAGCCGGAAAAATCGTCCTGTAATGCAAAGTATCTACCCTTTGAGTATGCCGGTATCCATGTTATTGAACCCCTCTGTACTCGTGAAATTCTCTGGTAGTACCTCTCAAAGACTTCAAGGCATATTTTAGTGAGCTCTCCAATCAGCTTTTTAACTTCATTAGGCTTAGTGTAGAGGCTCCTAACAAGGTTTCTTGTTCCAAGCAAAGCTGCTAGTGAGTCTCCCCCATAATGTATGTCCGGTATGCCAACTAGAAAGTTTCCTTCAGCAACCCCGCATATGTCGTCGAGCAAATTGCTCATTATCCTCCACCATTTATTATCCTCCCTAAACTCTGGATGGTATCTTGAGATGTCATCTATGAATGGTTCAGCCCACGATGTTTCATCAGATATAAACTTTAGGTTTGCGCCAAGAAAGGCCGAAAAAGAGTTTGGCCCAAGATTTGGTAGATACCATGGTATTGCGTCGCCTAAAAATTTTGTATTCTCAAAGTAATGCTCAATCTTCTTTAGGACATACTCGATATTAATCCACCGTTCCTCAATACTTTTAGCTGTAGGAAAATTAATCTCTATATGTTTTTCTCTTGGAGCGGTTATGTAGCATATTGGTTTATTTAATGGCTCCCTCTTCCAGAACGCTTCAAATCTTTGTTTAATATCATCGAGCTCTACTTCATCTAGATAAGCCCTCAATTTTATGGATCACCATGCTATAATTTAACTGTTAAATGATATTCTTTTTTAAATTATGATTTTCGTAATTCTGCTGTACGCTTCACATAATTCCTTTATAGCTCCGTTCAAACTGTTTACGTCTTCAACAAAACCTGTTACTGTAATCCAGCCATTCTCATCCAAATCTAGACGCACATGCTTTTCTCCGCCAATTAACTCGGCAGCTTCCCTTATGAACCTGAATGTTAATGGATTATAGTCGTGCGGGAGTAAGGGTTCGCCCTCAATATGTACCCCATACTCCTCCACATATAATCTTAAGGCTATCCTCTTGCCTTTGACTGAGCGGACGGCTTCTATAATTCTCTCTCCACCTTGAAGCGGCGTAGAAGCCTTACAGCCCATGTTCTCAAGATTAGAGATTATGCCAGCGTAAGATTCGGCGATTTCATGCTGTCGAACAAAAGCCTCCGTTCCATCTTTAATAGTCCTGAGCCTACTTAAGACGCCAACATAGCAGCCTATTGGGTATACTGGACTGTAGGGTTGACTCAGCCCATAGAATATGCAGAAACCCTTCCCGGAAGGCCAATAGTAAAGCCCACCTTGCTCAACCTTTATACAGCTGCTTAAACCAGAGATATCAAGTTCTAGAGGGGGTCTCGAAGTACACCTCCTCTTTCCATATATTCAATTTTGTGGTGAATGGCACTTTACTTGATAATGCACTCTTAAATCTGGCGTCTAACTCTATGACAATGGAATCTTCACCAAATTCTACTTCAAGCATCATGGCTTATCGAACTAAATATCCTAAAAAATAACATATATCAGTTTATCTGGTTTTAGCCATTAATTTTACCAGAAAACAAGTTCTCAACAAACTAGCATGCCAAAATAAATAGGGGATTTGTAAGCTCCTTCTTTGGATTTCTTGCTCTATTAGTCTTTAGCTGACATAGTGACGGTGAAAGATTCGAGCGGCCTTATCTCCATAAGTTCTACAGTTACCGATGTGGGCTTAAACTCACCTCGAGGGCCAACCTCATAGTTTATGGTAAGCCTTGTTGGTTTATCAGCGGCATTATGCCTATTGATCTCCTCGATAATTTTTCCAGCGAGCTCCACCCAAGCTCTTCTGTTATCCTCTTTAACTTCGGATGAAGCTTTTGTATAAAATGTCGAATAAAACCATCTCTTAGCCCTAAATAAAGCACCTTTGCTTGTGGTGGTCATCCTAAATCTCTGAACAGGCATATTAAACCCTCCGCATTAAGAACCAAATATGCGAACAACAACAATATAAATACTGCGGAAGGGCATAATTGTATTAAAAATAGCATTTTACTCCATGAAGGTAATTAAAAACAAATAAGTTTAAATAAACTCAATAATCAAAATAATCTAGATATCTTGTGGGGTCGTGGGCTAGCTTGGTCTAGGCTACGAGACTTGGGCTCTCGTGACCCAGGTTCAAATCCTGGCGACCCCACCAGTCCCACAGGTCCGAATCCCTCCCATATCCTCTCTTTTTAAATTCTCGGCTTTAGTTTTTCAGGGAGTAATGTGAGAGGTAGATTTGACGAATAATAATGAAATATAGCATTTAAAGCAAAGAAGGGTTGCTCTTTGAGACGGAGCAAGAAACTTCAGTCGTAATCTTCCATAAGCTTGTTTCTATCATCTTTTGTGATGTTAAGATCGTGGTAATATAGATGTCTGTTAGCATGGAGATTTCCATAAACATTTCACAGAGAATGCCTGTAGATTTATCCCAATACGTGACTTGAGTCATGTTCATGCCAAAGAAGGAGCCCGAGTAGCCTATGTAATCCACTTCTCTGTTCGCGCCAGTATAATTTCGAGAAATAGTACTATTTATAGTCGCAGCCGTTCCAGGGGTAACATCACCCTCGCTGAGGTTGCTGGGGAATAATAATAGTACTGTGTTGCAATGTCGCCGGAAATAGGTGGATAAATGAGATTCCGGCGGGCATATCATAAATTTTGCGCTAAACTAAAATGGCTTTCAGCCCTAGCTCTCTTGCTATTTTTGCCTGCTTAGTATCGCTTGTTACTAGCTCTTGGCTTCTCTCTTTTGATAGGGCTACGAATAGAGCGTCGTATATTGTTATCCCGTGCTTCGCTGAGATCTCAAATGCGTTGATTAAATACTTATCTTGGTTTATTATTAGTAAAGGCTTCTCCTCTACTAGGTCCTTAAGAATTTTTATTGCAGTTTCATGTTTCAGGTCTCCTCTTAAAACTTTTCTCCATAATGCATTTGCCACCTCTTTTATTGCCAGATCTAGTGTTATTACACCTTCTAGGATGATCTCTCTAACTTTCTCCCATCCATCCTCACGTGTAAAATATTTGATCAAAGTTGAGGAGTCAATGACTCTCACGATCTTCCCTCACAGATTTTTCGGAGAAGCCTACTTCACTCGGCTTCACATCCCTTAAAAGAGTATCCCATTTCTCGATCATCCTTTTAATCTTCACCCTCCATGCTAGTTCCTCTAAATACTTTCTAATCTCTTCACCTACATCAAGACCACTTTCTTCTAACAGCTTCTTGATCTCTTCTCTGATCCTAACGCTGACTACGGTGCTCGTAAACACCACCACAATTATTATCGTCCACAAATCTATAAACATTTCTGTCTACATGAAAAACAAAAGTGAAGTTCCGGAGGAAGAAACCGGGGTCGGAGACTTCTTCTTTAGCGACCTCTTTATTCTAAGGTGGGGCCGGCTTGGCACCTTTAGCGCTCTATCCATCAAGACTAGCACCCCGTAGTCTTAAATGTGTGGTCCTCCATATAGCCTAAAGATGAGAGGATACAAGAGGATACAAAATGTTATTCCAGCCTTCCTAGCCTTTATGAATAGCACTTTCAGATTCATACACCTACTCGGTGAGAGAGTCGAAACTGAGGGGGCTCTCTGCCGAGTACAAGAAGGTTCATCCTAAGAGCGTTTTAGAAACATCTAGCCACTCTAAGCACATATTCGTCAATTTTAATTAACAAAACAATAGTTGCACTATAATTCTGACAGTTATCTGGTTAAATTTAGGCGCCGGAGAATCTTCAGAAAGCCGGAGAGGAGAAGAGGAGTGGCCCCCTCCCCCCTACCCTAAAAGTAGCTACATCATTTATATTAAAGGAAGTTTATAAATAAATCAAAATTTCCTACTTCAGCCTTCAACCGCCTCCCCCATGAAGAAAGGGGAGTGTGGGGTTAGACAGGAACATTTATGAAAAACATATCGCCAAAATGGCGATTTTCCAAAGCAATAGTTGACAAGCGCGGAATTTAACCCTATTAAGATTAGAGAAGAAATAAGGGTTAAGCGGGAAATAGGAGGGAGAGTTAATCCTTGTCTAAGAGGGTTCGAATCTTTATTTTAAAAACCCAGGGGGTTCGCGAAAACCTAGCCTTAAGTCTCCAAAAATGGATTAGTAGGGTGGAGAGTGAAGTAGAAAAAGCTGAGGACCCTAAAGTACGAAGCGAGTGGCTTAGGCTCGCCGGCTTTCTAACTCAAGTCCTAAACAGTGTCATGCGCATTTATGATGAAGTCCGCTTCAACGAGGACATCCAACAATTAAGCGAAATGATTAAAGAGGCAGAGGAAATTAGGGAGCGATTAAAAGAAAAGGAAAAAGAACTTGAGAATTTGGAGTTAAGGCTAAGAATGAAAGAGGATGAGCTTAGGCGAAAGGAAATCGCCCTCGAAAACGTAGGAAAAAACTTGGAAAAACAGCCAGACTTAGAAGATAGGAGAGGGGGGTAGAGAGTGGTACCACTCGCAGAAGGGAAAAGCCGTGTAAAACTAACCTTAGATATTCTCGTTTACAGGGCCTTTGTAATTCTCTGTAGAAGAAGAAAATATGGACAGCCAAGCCACATCGTCGAATCCTTCATGAGGGCATGCCTAAAAAACCCTACTTTAATCGCTCTAGTCCTCAAAATCGCTTATGGGCAGTCTCCCATCGAGGTCTCAAAACAGGTTGATGCATAATATGGAAAATAAAAGTTACATACCTAATAAGCCACTATTTTTGAGAGGGAATTTAAAATCGAGATAATGCTTGCACTTAAAAAATGTTTTCAATGGTCTTCAGCATTTCTCTACCCTTGTTTGTTAAGAAGAATAGCGAATGCCCTCTTATTGTCTTTCGCTCTATTAGTCCCTTCTTTTCAAGACTATTTAATATATCATTAAGGAGATTCCACGATATATTCGCGGCATACATTATTCGAGTAGGCCTACTAATGCCATGATCAATAATCTTCAATACCTCAATGTAAATCTCCAGTTTACTCCGCCTTTTACTAAAGGCAAAAGGCTGGAGCATATTGCATCCCTCACCTCAAAAAGTTAAGCAGAAACATTAATTAATACTTAGGAATGAAAAATCTATAGAAAAAATATCTATTTATAAGCATAAGAATCGGCATAACCGCTGAAAAACGCGATCACTAAACCTCGAACACCATAAAAAACCAATTTTAAAAGTCTTTTTCCGCGACCCCTCGTATTTTTCAAGATTCATGAAAATACAGATTTTCCCGCCTTCCGATTCCCTACGAGAAGCATCTTCCACGGTCTGAAGATAACAAAGATTATCTACAAAGAAATCATTGAATGAAAGTGATGGAGGAATAAAGTTGAGGATCAGTTGCGCTTGGCTTTATGCCATAACAAAATATGGGTATCCCCCCTCATTCAACAAATCTCTTGCAGCTTTACAGGAAATGGCTAATCTAGGCTTCGACTCAGTTGAGATTGAAGTTGTACGCGATAGCCAGCTCACGGAGTTTAAAGAGCGGAAGACGGAAATTAAGAGTTTATGTGCAAGCCTAGGTCTAGAGATCATTAATTTGTGTGCAATCTTCCCGGACATCGTGAGTTTAGATGATGGATTTTGGAGTAAAGCAATAAAACACTTCGAAGAATGCTGTCATATAACAAATTTCCTTAACTGCGACATGATTCAACTAGACTCCTTCACTCCCCCATTAAAATTTTTAGGCGAAGTTCCATACAAGAATGCAATAAGCTTCGGCTTAAGATTCAAGGTTGAAGTTGACCCGCTCTTCAGCTGGCCAAAATTGTGGGCTAGAATCGTCGAAAGCTTCGCAAAGTGCAGTCATATAGCCGAAGAAAACGGCCTAAGATTATGCCTTGAACCTAGAGTTGGCGAGAACATAAGCAACACAGACGCAATGCTTCGACTTCTCGACGCCGTAGGGTCAGAGAATTTCGGCGCCGTTCTCGATACAGGCCACCTAAACGCTCAAAAAGAGTTATTGCCTCTTTCCGTTGAAAAACTTGGCAAGAAAATATTTTATGTCCATGCATCAGATAATGATGGCAGAGAAAACATTCATATGCCTCCGGGCGAAGGAACCATAGATTGGGAGGGCGTATTGAAAGCCTTAGATAAACATGGATACAAGGGTTATATAGCCATTGACATAGGTGGAGCAGGATATAAGGGCAACATAGACTCCGACGTCATAAAATCTAAAAATTTCTTAGAAGAACTGCTTCTTAAACTATCTCTTCTGGATTAACAGTTTGAGGCAGCCTAATGACATCTTTCACACTCTCCGGAGGAAGAGTTCTAACTCCAAAGGGCCTTTTAGAGGCGAACATAGTAGTAGAAGGCCGCATAATACGAAAGATAGGCAAGGATGCCAAGGCTGGCGAATTCATCAACTGCCGCGGCCTCTTCATAGTACCCGGTTTTAGAGACCAGCATGTACATGATCTCATAGGTTCCCTAACCGATCCAAGTTTAAGTCGCATCTCAAAAGTTGCACTCGCCCTAGCCAAGCATGGCGTAACCTCCGCAAAACTTGCTACATTAGCGATGCCCAAGGAGAAACTCCTCGAATACCTAAGCAACATTAAATCATACATATCTTCAGAAAGAAATAGCGTCGACGGCTCTAGGATTGAGGGCGCACATGTTGAGGGGACATTCATAAGACGCGAATGCGGAGGCGCCCAACCCAGAGAGTATATAATCGAGCCATGGAAAACAGAAGCGAAAGATCTTCTAGACAAGATCGTGGAGACAGGGTCTGTTAAACTTGTTAACATAGCCGCAGACTTTGGTTCCAAACTCATTAAGTATGCTACATCAAGAGGGCTAATTGTCGGCTGCGGCCACTCAAAGGCTTCAGCCAAGCAGCTTGAAGAGGCGTGGAGAGATGGATTGAAATATATTGTACATGTGACGAATGGTTCTATGGGGCAGTCCTTTAAGCCTTTTGAAGGCGGCGGAACATATGAGGGGGCGTTAACGCTCCCACTAGCGTTAGAGATAATAGTTGACGGCTATCATATTGACCCAAGATACGTTTCAGACATGATAGAAAGGCGCATCCAAAAAGGGCGAATTAATGACATAATCACTATTACAGATAACGTCTTCCCTATAGAGGAAGAGATACCTGAAGAGGAGTTTAAGGCATTTTCGGTCGTTGGATGTAAAAGCAACAATGGACGCGTACTAATGCTTAAGCGTTACATGAACGAAAAAGGTCTCTGGGAAATTCCTCCCCCTGGCACCCTATTCGGAAGCCTACTCACAATGGATAAAGCCTTCGAGAATCTTCTAAACCTCTTTACAAGGGATTTTTCAGGCTTCATGATAGATAGGCCCGCTAGAAGATTTGATGAAGCACTGAGAATAGCGTCGCTCATGACCTCGACAAACCAGGCTAAATTGGAGGGATTGGATTCAGTGGGCATAATTTCAGAAGGCTGCTTAGCTGATCTAGTGATCCTCGCAATTAATGGAGGAAGCGGTTCGTATAATGTTAAAGTTAAGAAGACCGTTATCGGTGGAAGAATCTTTGAAGTTAACGACTTTACGGATACATAAAAATGTTTTTCAATCCGCAGCAATAGGGTATCTACCATATTTTCTCCAAACATCCGTTACAGCTAGTAAACCGGTTTCTCGGAATCCTGCCGGTATATCCTCGGTGATTGATAAAATAAAGCGGTCACCGGGAGCCGCCTCCCTCAAGAGCCCTAAAACATGCCTCCGAACAATTTTTGGGCCCTCTAGAAAAACAGATTCCGGAAAGTTGAGACTTATAATCTTCCCCCTCCATGAATCTCTCGCCTCCTTTAAAGATAGATCACCCATCGGTGGTGGCGTGAACGCCTCAACAACATCCAGCTCCGTTTCAGCGATTAAATCCCTCAAAACCCGAAGTTTTCCATCCATGTGATCCTCCAGAATCTTATCATGCTTATGCAAAAGTCTACACTGTCTGCTATAGAACGGCATAATATACTTCTCATAAAGTTTAGGGCTCACTATTACACTATTAATATTATCTCCTCCATTCACAACCTCAGCCGGAGACTCCGCAATTATCCGGTAGCGTTCATCAGCCCTTCTCTCCAAAACCCTCAAAAGTCTTTCAAACTCTTTAGGATACTTATACAACGCAATCGCAAACATCTCATACCCCATAAGCTCGATCTGCAACTCTTGAATTGGCGAGCGCCCAGCCCACACGAATACGATACCGTCATTACCCAGATTACGTTCAGCGTCAATGAAGGGCTTATAATCCGGAATATACCGCGTATCCTCCACCATAAACTCAACTACCTCAAAATCCGATAAACATTTAATCGGATACTCAATAACCCAAGAGGAACCAGCCCCTTCCTGCAAACCAATTCTCTGCTTCATTGACACGCTCCCAACAGAAGTATAAAAGGTCGTGTAAACAATATTGCCTAAATTTCTCGACTCAACCCGAACATTAGGCATCTCAACCCTCCAGACAGGAACCGAAACCTTTAAACCTAAACCCATATTTCTAAGCCTACGCTCAAAGTAACCCCTAGAAAGCAACGCATCATAAATAAACCAAGGAACTCTATCAGGCTCCTCACCACGGTAAACCGCCATCATCCTCTCTTTAATATTCAAATCATTTCCTCCCAAAGCGTCTTTAGAGAAAATCAAAATATTAAGCTTTGGAAAAAATTTATAATCTTAATTGAGGTTCAATAATTGAGGATCTATCCTAAGAATGGACAAAAATTTAGATTCAAAAGATATTTTTTCAGTTTAAGTCAAAAAATTTTTAAGCCTTGTTTAATATTCTTAGTTATACCTTTACTTGTTTGGTGGTTAATAGTTATGGCTCTTGAAAGATTCGTTGAAAATGTCCCAGACTGGGAGAACCCAAGGGTTACTGGAATAAACAAGGAACCAGCACACACAACTCTTACGCCATATCCAGATGAAGAGTCCGCGCTTAAATGTATCAGGGAAATTTCCCCATGGTTTATCACGCTTAACGGTGAATGGAAATTTAGGTTATATGAAAATCCAAGCGTCGTCCCAAAAAATTTCTATGACCCAGATTACGTCGCTGATGATTGGGATAACATACCTGTTCCTAGTAACTGGCAGATGCTTGGATATGACAAGCCAATATACGTTAATGTTCAATATCCATTCCGCGCTGATCCGCCACGTGTACCAAGCGACTGGAACCCCACAGGCGCTTACCGGAGAAAATTCATAATACCCGAAGAATGGATCGGTAAGCAGATTTTTCTCGTCTTTGACGGTGTTGACTCAGCGTTCTATGCTTGGGTTAACGGGCATATGATTGGATACAGCCAAGACAGCCGCCTACCAGCTGAATTCAACATAACACGATACATTAAACCAGGAGAAAACCTGTTAGCCGTCGAGGTTCTACGCTGGAGCGATGGAAGCTACCTTGAGGACCAGGATATGTGGCGAATGAGCGGAATATTCCGTGACGTATACATATATTGTACACCAAATTTACATGTGAGGGACTTCTCCGTTAGGACGTTCTTCGATGAAAAATATGAGGATGCAACACTAAAAGTCAGGGTGAATATTAAAAATTACTCGGATGCAAGATCTAAGCCCCATACTTTAGAGGTAAAATTGTTTGATCAAGAAGGTTTACCGGTCTTTAGCGAACCAGTAATGAGTCCTATAGGCGAGATAAACCCAAAAAGCGAGGTGATAATTGATGTTGAAAGACGAGTTTCTAGGCCCAGGAAATGGTCAGCTGAAGACCCCTACTTGTACACGATGCTTCTTACACTTAGGGATCAAAATGGTGTCGTTGAGGTTGTTGGTTGCCGGGTTGGTTTTAGGCAGGTTGAGGTTAGAAATGGCCGCATACTTATAAACGGCGTTCCCGTTTACCTTAAGGGTGTTAACAGGCATGAGCATGATGACGTTAGAGGCCACGCTATAACAGTTGAGTCAATGGAGAAAGACATAATCCTAATGAAGCAATTCAACTTTAACGCGGTCAGGACATCCCACTACCCAAATCACCCAGCATGGTACGACCTATGCGACAAATATGGAATATATATAATAGACGAAGCAAATATAGAATGCCACGGCTTAGTCGGCTTCTTGAGGACTATCTGGCAGATTGAGGATACAACGGGTAAAAAATGGAGTGAACTGCTAAAAGAATTCCATGAAAAGTTGAAGGAAAAATCTTGGGAGGAAATCATGGAGGAAATATCTAGAAGATTTCCAAGGTACACTGAGCCGGCACACGACCCGGAGTGGCTTCACGCTTTTATGGAGCGCACTGTTAGGATGGTTGAGAGAGACAAGAACCATCCATGCGTAATAATATGGTCTCTTGGGAATGAATCCGGTTATGGGCCTAATCATGACGCGCTAGCAGGCTGGATTCACGGCTATGATCCAACAAGGCCAGTCCATTATGAGGGGACAATAAGAACTGGTGAAAGAAAGATCTCCAGGAGCGTTGACATAATAAGTATAATGTACCCGTCTCTAGAGAGACTGAGGGAGCTTGCTGAGGATCCTGAGGATGATAGGCCTATTATAATGTGTGAGTATGCGCATTCCATGGGTAATAGCACAGGCAACCTTAAAGAATACTGGGAGATGATACGAAAGTATAAGCGCCTCTGCGGAGGCTTCATATGGGACTGGGTAGACCAAGGAATAAAAAAGAAGACTCCTGAAGGCATAGAATACTGGGCATACGGCGGAGACTTCGGAGACATACCAAACGACGGAAACTTCTGCATAAACGGCTTAATCTGGCCAAACCGCAAACCCCATCCGGCCATATGGGAATGCAAAAAAATACAACAGCCAGTTGAGGCTGAAGCTATAGATTTACTTAAGGGCGTATTCCGAATTCTGAACCGATACGACTTTACAGACTTGAGCATACTCGATATCTCATGGGAGCTTACTGAAGATGGAGAAGTAATTCAGGAGGGTTCACTGCCGAAGCTTTATACTCCGCCACATGAGAGTGAAGTAGTAACTGTGCCGTTTAAGATTCCAGATACACTCAAGCCGGGAGCAGAGTATTATCTGACAATACGATATCGGCTGTCTAAAGATACACTTTGGGCAGAGAAGGGCTTTGAAGTCGGCTGGAGCCAGTTTAAAATGCCATTTACAGTTCCTCCCAGACCAGAAATAAAGCTCAGCGACATGCCACCTCTCAAACTTGATGAAAACTCGGAAAAAATAGCCATTTTAGGGGAAAAATTCAGTTTAACTATTGATAAAAGCGCCGGGTGCCTATGTTCTCTCATTTATGATGGTTTCAACCTGATTAAGAATGGACCGCTTCTAAATGTTTGGCGTGCGCCAACAGATAACGATGTCCCGAGATTAGCGCCAATTTGGCGTAGCGCTGGACTTGACCGACTTAGACATGTAGTTAGGAGCATCAGGGCCGAGAGGGTGGCTGACCAACTAGTTCATGTAGTAATTGAATCTTCTCTTAACACTCCGGAAAATGTTGAGAAGTTCAATTGCACCTATATTTATAAGGTTTATGGCAGCGGAGACATCATTATTGAAACCAATGTTAAACCTGGATCCAATCTTCCACCACACCTGCCAAGAATAGGTCTACAATTAACTATTCCAGGTGGATTTGAAAACTTCACGTGGTTTGGTCGCGGCCCACATGAAAACTACTGCGACCGAAAGGAGGGCGCTCTCGTAGGAGTTTACAGCAGTACGGTTGACGAACAATATGTGCCATACATTAAACCACAAGAGAATGGGAACAAAACCGATGTACGTTGGGTTGCACTTACAAATAATTTAGGACTTGGCATACTCGCTGTTGGAATGCCCTTAATGGAGGTCAGCGCACACCATTATACTATAGGCGACTTCGAGGGGGCAAAGCATACGTGCGATCTTAAAAGAAGAGAGGACATAACCTTAAACTTAGATTACATGCAATCAGGACTTGGAGGTGGAAGCTGCGGACCTGATACTCTACCGCAGTATCTTGTTAAGCCGGAACCAGTTACATTTAGAATCAGGCTAAGACCAATCTCACCAGGCGAATCACCTATGAAATTGAGCAAACAAGTGATCAAAGATTAAAGTGTCATTACATGGCCCTAGAGGGAGTGAAGATGAATGCCTACGAGCAGAATAGGAGATTAGGGAGGGGCGTCAACATACTCGGTTACGACCCAATATGGAGATCTAAGGATAAGGCACGAATGAGGGATGAACACTTTACTCTGATAAGGAAGGTTGGCTTCAGCAGTGTACGTATTGCACTCCATCCCTTTCGAGATGGAGCCATAACAAAGGATAATAAAATTTCAGATGGATGGTTGAAGATTTTAGACTGGGCTATTACTCAATCTCTCAATAATAATCTTATGGTAATACTTGACTTCCATGAATTTACCATCATGGGGAAATCACCACTAGAGAATAGGATGAAATTCCTTGACTTCTGGAGGCAGATTGGAGAAAAATATTGTGATTGTCCAGACGAAGTCTTATTTGAATTGCTAAATGAGCCTAATAATGAATTGACACCGGAATTATGGAACACTTTTCTTAAGGAAGCTCTAAGCATTGTTCGGGAAAAAAATCCTAAGAGAACAGTTATTATAGGACCTGCCTTTTGGAATAGCATTAATTACCTCAGTAAACTGAATTTGCCTGAAGATGATAGAAACATAATAGTAACCGTCCACTATTACGAGCCGATGGACTTCACACATCAAGGCGCTAAATGGGTTTGTCGAGAGGGTAAAGTCGGGATAGAATGGAACGGAACTGATGATGAGAAAAAAGCAATTAAAAGCTCGTTCGATAAAGCCCAGTCATGGGCAAGAGAACATGATAGACCAATATTCCTTGGGGAGTTTGGAGTCTACGATAAGGCCCCAATGGAATCTAGAGTTCGCTATTTAAGCTTCGTCGCTAGGTTAGCGGAGAGTATGGGTTGGAGCTGGGCTTACTGGCAGTTCGATAGTGACTTCATATTATACGATATACCGGGAAATAAATGGATAGAACCCGTACTAAACGCTTTAATTCCGCCGGAGGAACAACGCTCCAAAAGATGCTGACTAAAAATTTACCGTCTTACAAGCTGAAAAAGGTTTATAAGATTATAATAGCAGGCTTCTATGTTGATAGATATGGACGAATACTACTTCGCTGAGAAACTTGATAGCTGTGAAAGCTACGGTGAGATATTCGACTTAGTGAAGAAGGCCGTTAAGAAAACAATAGGTTTACACAGAGTTGGCCTACTCTTATATCTGGAGAATTTGCCGCCATATATCGGTGCATACCATCAAGTTGGCTCGAACGGAATTGTTCTAAATAAGCTGCTGATAGGCGTGATGAGCAAGTCTCTTATATCAAAAACCGAGTTTAATTCGCTTATCTTCTCGCTTCTCCTCCACGAATATTTGCATTCACTGGGATATTTAGATGAAAGGAAGGTTAAACAGCTCGTTTATGAGATAAGCCTAAAAACGTTTGGAAAAGAACATCCAGCTGTTAAGATGGCTTTGCAACCTCCTCTGCTCAATATTCCAGAGTTATACTCTGAGAATTATGTGAATCACAGCATTGAAATCGTGAAAGATTTTGAGAGGATAGAGCATCCATACGTCGCTTAGCGAAGCGATAAATTTAAGTTACTCATCTGCAAGATTATAGTCCTTTAAGTGATGGGGAATGAAATTATTTGGTAGGAAGAAGGAATCAAAGACCGACGAAACAACATATGAGTACGAGATCTTCGGCGGCTTTACTATAACAAAAGTCCCGGGCGGATACGATATAACATGGAAGAGCCCAAACGTTACAACAATAAAAGTGCATTCAATGCCAGTAATATCAGAGGAGGTTCAAGTGAAACAGGAAGGCGACGTAATACGTATCTTAACAACAGAATGCAAGATGAAGCTAGTGACGAGAGAGGGAAAAACAGAAGCGTACATAACAAAGTTCTAGTTTTACTGAAAGAACTAAGATTAGTCAGTATATCACATGTGTTATTCGCTCTAAAAATTATTTTTTGTGATCACCCCACTCTTATACAACGGCGCTATCGTAAATAGATCAATTTGGCATGAAAACTCTATATCCTCATTAAAGCCTAGTTCAATTAGTCTTTTAGAGTGCTCGCTTTTCATAATATTTGCGCATAAGTCCTTTTCTCCATATCTGAATACTAGAAGCGCCGCTTGCGCAGGATCAGAAAGCTCAATTAATTCACTTGGTAATTTACTAATTATTGCGCCAGCGCAGATGAAATCTTCTAAGGAAAATCTACCATTAGTACCGGATTGAATTATGGATATGTCGACTCCTTCAGCTTCGGCTATAAAGGCCGCTTTCTCAGCAACAGATTTTGCGTTTAAAAATGAACCAATAAGAACCCATTTAGCATCCTTGGAGCATGTCAGGGCCAAAGTTCCACTCGTCGTTGTTAATACTATAACTCTGCCAAAAACCTTTTCACGTGTATATTCTAAGGGAGAGTTTCCCATGTCGAATCGGCGAGGCTTTAATCCACCTCTTTCCCCAGCCAAAATATAACCCGGATTTTTA
>JAWCEH010000046.1:0-15818 GCA_038859955.1 Bathyarchaeia archaeon
TTCCCAATTAATCGTTATGATTAGTCATTCCTTTAAAGTCATTGTAGCCTAATGAAATCTCATGTAAATCATACATTATTAATTTTGGAGGTGAAAGTAGTCCGGATGGAACTTTCTCCCCTTTTATAATATTTGCCGCCGTATTAGTTACTTTCAACTCTATTTTATTTCTTCCGCTCTTCAAGTTTCTGGTAACGTCTATAATATATGGTTGCCAGAGCCTAATTCCACATGATTCATTGTTTACTACAACTTCTAGGACATCTCGGACATCGCCGCAGTCAAGTAACACTTTTTTATCGGAAGTTAAACTAGGAATTTCGATTTCAGTCTCATATATTATTGTTCCAGAATAGTAAGGGAAGCCCTGCTCCGTCCATGATTTACCTACAACTATCTCGTTGTGTAGAGGATCTAGCGAGATTTTGCACTCTTTCTCGGTTACTTTAAATTCCCCTAATATGCGTATTGGATCAAGGAGCCCGTCTTTCAATGATGATGGTTTAATAAGTATTGCTATTACGTTCTCGCCAAGGCGCACTTTATCTGAAATATCAACCTCGGTAATATTTACGTCTAGGATGCTAGATGGTCCTCTAACATTAATCTCCTCCCCATTTATAAAGAGCCTAAAAGCATCCCCTTCAACTCCATCCAGCAAAATCTTTCTTACTTTACCTCCTTCAACATTAAATCTAGATTTATACCAAAGTGCTCTTGGAGCTTCACTAAAATATGCCGATAGAGGCCCACAATTAAGCGATAGCCACCCTGATTCATCATATTCTGGCTTATACCAGCCTTCCTTAAACCCTCTTTCCTCTTCATCATCCATTTTAACTTTCCAGAAGTCTATCAAAAACGCATTTTCCCCAATAATCTTAAACTTCCATTTTGTTGGCAGCTCAATGATCTTAGGACCCTCAAGCATACCTAAGAACAGCTTTTCTTTTAGGTTCTTCCATGAGATCTCAATATACGCATTGCATGCCCTTTCTGCATATGCAATAATTCTTATTTTATCTCCATCTTTTTCAACGCGTTCTACTTTAATGTTCGTGTCAGTTATATGCGGTTCTTCCTCGTTTGCTTTTAAAACTATGAATTTTGAACCATATCCATGAAGAGTAAGAGGTATTTTTACTCCATTATTCTCAATCTGATAAATCCATAAAGTCTCAACAGAACCATTTTCCGGGTCCCAAATTTCCGGCTTTCCCCTACTTCTCAAACTCAATGTAAAGTTACGAGTGACTTCAGAGGGATTAACAATAAAGAATATGTCAACACCATCTTTGACCTTATGTAAACATAAGATTTCTGGATCATCTATTTTGACATCCGCTTTGCTCATCTCTGAAAGAAGTTTATCTATAAGTTTTGAGGGCTTAATGGCGCTTAATGGCGCTGTAGCCTTAATAAAGTATGCACAACCACCTCTTTTATTCTTTCGCTTAATCGCTTTTATTGCATACCTCTTTCTTTTCATTGAAATGCATTTGATGATTTCGCTTGAGACTTCGAGGGGGTCAACGCCAAATAAATCTCTGAAATTCTTAATTACTTCTTCATCGTATCCCTTTTCAGCCGATTGAAATGGAAGTAAGATCCCGGCTAAAATTTTTCCGCCGCTATTATAAAAGTTCTTTATCTTTTCCATCGTACTAGTTTTTATGGTAGTTATTGGCGGCAACAATAAAACGTCATAGAATTCTTCCTTGATTTTAATCTTATCTCCGATTATTTCGGCATCTCGCAAAATGTTCTCATCAACATAATCATAGTCCCAATGAATTCTTAATAACATATCTGTCAAATAATAGAAATCCCTCTCAATTATATCGAATAGCGTTGTTCTCTTCTGAGGAATATAATTTGCCCATGCGCTTATTATTGGAAACAGGAATAATACATTGGCGACATGTTTGCCGCCTGATAGCATATAGGAGAGTCGGGAAACATACTCTGCAAATCGTCTATAATATTTCCAGAATGGGTGATGATAAAATTGCGATGGAGGCCAATCTCTCTTTCTATCCCCTTCTATCGAGTAATGAAAACCGTGTGGATTAAGTAAGTCTATGCCTAAAACATATTCCCAATCTGTGAGCCATTTCATCCTCGCAAAGTTTGCATTCCAATAAATTCCGCCGAAGGATTCACATAAGACCCGCGGTGAGCCATAATGGTGAGCTGCAGAACTTGCAATTTTAGGTGCTACATGCTCCTCAGGGTTTTCTGCTGATCCGATTCTTGGATAAAGGTGATCAACACCAATTATGTCAAAATATTTTAAGTGCTCAAAAATATTGCCCTCGCAACGCACATGTCTTCTGAGGTCATCTTCAAAGAGTAAATGGCCAGTGAATAATACGCTATGCTCGTGGCACCAATCCCTTATTCGTTTATAGAAGTTCTCTGCATATTTTCTTGTTATGAAATCCCAGAAGTCGCAGCGTATTTTCGCAGATATTTCCCCGACATCTAAGAAGAGGAATGGTAAGTAATCCCCAATGTCATAACCTTTTTCTCTTAAAAAGTCTCTAGAAAAATTTTTAGACCAGGGAATTGCTGGGATATCATCTCCAGTTCTGTAATAGTAATAAGCAGGCTCGTCAGTATAGAATCCTAAAATATTAGAGCCAAATTCGCTCCCAACAAATTTATAATATCTTTCATGAGTAAGCTCGATGAACTTTTTAACGGCGTCGGGATTAAATGGATCTATATACCAGTCTATTATCCTCTCAATGAACATCATAAAAACTATGTCATCTTTTGGGCTTTCCCATGAGACCGCTTCACCAAAAGAGAGGTTACGGGTAATATCAATTACGTTTTTAGGTAAATTCTCTATCTCTGATGGGTGAAAAGCTATTGCGCGGAAAAGTTTTCCCCCTTCTAAATTCATATATCTCGAATCTCCTAAAGTTGTGTAGAGGAATATTGGACCTTTAAATCTCCAGATAATTGCCTCTAGAACCTTACCTTTGAATTCAGGAAACTTTTTTGGCACCTGTAAACCTGCTGTTCCGCTCGGCCAATTATATTCATCATAAATCCATACTTTAGCGCCTAACCTTTTAGCTTCCTCTAAAGCAAACTTAACCTTTCTAAACCATTCGTCTGAAAGGTAAGGGACTTTTAGCCCATACCTCCCATGAATACAGAATGAATTTATGCCCTTATCTTTAAATTCCTTAATCTCCCAGCTGATTTTCTCCTCATCCATTTTATCGTTCCAGAACCAGAATGGTATAGGAGAGAAATTTACTGGAGGGCTCTTGAAAATCTCCTTATCCACTTTCTCAAATGGTTTTATGTAAGCCCATGGGAGAGCTTTCTCATTCATAGTTAACACCTTCCTCCTTAAATTACTTCTAAGTTCAGATTATAAAATTATCCCTTCTAATAAGACATCTGTTTGGGGTGGGTTATTAAGTTGAAGGGTTACCTAAGTTAGACGCTTTATAGCTGTTGATGAGGCATGCGTTAAATCGAATTGCCTAAAAATACCATGTTTTTCTCAGCCTTAGATGTTGATGAGAATAAGATTGTGTGTATGGGGGTTTACCATTCAGGAACATGCTTGCAGCCTAGTCATTCTTTAGGCGGGTTCTAAAAGCTACGCGATGGGAGAGGAGTTTAATGGTGGATAAGGCTCATAAAACAAGCGTTAACTTATCCTAGACTAGCGCCATTGAGCCTTCAGTAAAAGAAGCATTTCTATCGCTAAAGCAGGGGGATGAGAACATTCTCCGACAATTAACAGTAAGCCTAAAATATAACGAAGGCATGAGATGGGGGAGAAGTATAGAATGTTGAAACCCAATCTGCAACATATTCACATATTATAAAACAACCTATGGAGGAAAGTCTTGAGTTGCCACGTCCCTCAGTACAAAAACTTAATAAGATCTTAAAGTTTCAGATATAGTGGAATCTTAATGTTGAGGGAATTCAAATGCGCTTTAGTTCCTTAGAAAGGAGGAAGACTTTTGCTATAATTGTCTTTCTTTTCATCTTCCTTGTTTTTTCTTCCGTCCCTGTCCGCTCACTTCAATGGGAAAGCAAATATTTATCGGTTCCAGATTGCGCTGAGATGATAATTAAAGAAATTAATATTTCAAAAATTCAAACTCACGTAAATATTTTATCCTCCTACTCATCTCGTGTAACTGGTTATCAAGGCTTTTATCAAGCGGCTCAATATATTTTTAATTACTTGAGGGCTCTCAGCGGGATTACGATTTTTGTTCAAAACTTTAGCGTTTTGGCTCCTATATGTGAGGAGTCAATAATCTCGATACCTGAGTTAGGACTAACATTTCAGGCCTACCCGCTATGGCCTAATGGCATTCAGACATGCTCCACGCCTATAAACGGTATAAGTGGCCAACTCATTTATGGCGGATACGGCACTTTGGAAGAGCTTAATGGAAAGGAAATCATGAACTCAATAGTCGTCTTAGAGTTTAATTCAATGAATAATTGGGTGAATGCTGTGAAACTTGGTGCTAAAGGAGTAATTTTTATTGAGCCTGAAGATACGAATCGAATCGAATCTGAAACAAAATTTCTTTTAACCCCTTTAAATATTCCTCGACTATACGTGAATAAAGAAGACGGAAAAACATTGAAAAATATGGCGATATCGGGTAATATTACCGCCAATATTAGGCTTAGAATGATCTGGCGAGAAGTTACTGCTCAGAACATAATGGGAGTTATTGAGGGGACTGAGTTTAAGGATGAAATTATAATCTTTAGCGCCCATTATGATTCTTGGTCAGTGGTTCCATCCTTTGCGCCAGGCGCTGAGGATGCTATTTCTCCAGCATCTTTATTGGAAATTGCTAAGCTATTATCAGAGCATCCGCCTAAACGTACAGTATGGCTTGTCTTTTATGGGGGACATTGGCAAGCGCTTGCTGGGGCAAGAGAATTCGCTGAGCGCTTTCTTTTTCAAAATGAAACATTTTCGACAGGTAAGAAAAAGATTTTATTGCAACTGAGTCTCTATCTCTCCTCAGAAAATACGTTAGTTTCTTGGACAAACCTTGGTGACATGTATCTTCAACGGGAAGAATCAACTCCTTATGGGTGGGACGGTTTAACTGATCTGGTTTTCAGAAAGTACATTCCGGGTATACGTCAACTCTTTGGCGATGAGATTACGCGCCTTATAGTTAACCCGATTACAGATACTCTCACAGCTAAGTCGGAAATATTGGATAGCGAGCCAATCTCAATTACAGGGCTTCTAAGCGTGACATTTTTAACGGCTCAATCATTAAGATTAAACTGGCAAGTCCCCATCAACACGAGAGATAAAATTGACTGGAAGAATGTGGAAAGTCAACTTAAAATTCTCTTTTATATTTTCTTCTCCCTCGCAAATGAAGATCTTCAAGGAAACCCGATACTTACGCGTTGGAAGCCGCCAGAACGAAGGAAAAGAATGGGCGTTGGCTCAGATATAGGGCCCGGACAAGCTGGATTTATCACTCTAACTGGCAGTGTGGAAGAATATGATTTTATGACCGGGTTCTATAGGCGGAAACCGAACGCGCTTGTTGAAATCTATCTTAGTGCTTCTCGGAGAGGAGAAGAGTGGGGGGAAAGTCCGAGATCAAACATGCTCAATCCATACACTCATATTTACGTTTGCACCGACGAAAATGGAATGTTTGTAGTTCATGGTCTCGCTGCCGACACGATGTTTGCATATTACAATGTTCTTGGCTATATTTTGGATTATGAAACCGGTCGCATAATTTACGCCCCTGATTTTGGGCCATATGGTGCTGGCGGTGGAATCTATAGCGGCTACAATTTTCTTAGTATTACAATGGATCGCCACCCGTTTTTCGTAAAGTCAATTGTCTTTAAATGTGAAGAAATAACTTTATTCGATATCACAAACCCATTAACACTCGATGTTCCACGTCGAGGCTTACACTTTTATACATCTGACGCCGTGATTCCAGACGTTAGTATTAGCGTAAATGAGTTTTCATCTCATCATCCGCCCAACTTCTATAGCATAATCTCTTATCCAGAAGATGTTTGTGTGATCTTTTTACCACCAAGCACATCGTTTGAATTGATACTTACAACTTCGACAAAAATTATTGCGGGGATTTTGAATAATGCCAGTCAAAAATATCCATTAGGAGACGGGGTCTCCTCCTCAACTGGCACAATTTATTTCACTGCTCTTCATTTCGCTAACAATTTAAAGTGGATAAATGAATATCGTCTCTCAATTCTAGAGAACTACCGCTTCTTTAACCCCTCTGCTAAAAAATATCATGAGACGTCTAAGCAATATCTGGAGAAAGCTACAGAAAGCCTTAAAATGAAAGATTATTTGACATTTTATTCTTTGATATACGCTGCATGGCAGAACTCTGTGAATGCGTATCGCGAAGTTACCAGTATATCTCACGATGTGGTTAACGCTTCTGTAGTTTTCTATGCACTTATAATTCCCTTTGTTTATGCCTTTGAGAGGTTAACTCTTAATTTTGAGGGAAGAAGACGCCTAATCGCCGTGATCTTACTTCTTTCATTACTGAGCATGTTAGCATTTTTCATGCACCCTGGATTTAAGATGGCATCTAATATTTTCATTAGCATTCTGGGAATAACTATTTCAATACCAATAATCCTTGTTCAGTCTATAATCGCCATTGGCTTATTTTCCTTTCTAAGTTTTTTGCGCAAACAAGTAGCAGGCGCTCATTTCGCAGATATAGGTCGAGGAAGCGCCTTTCTTATGTCGATCTCATTAGGTTTATCAAATATGAGGAGGCGAATGTTCCGCACGACGCTTAACCTTATAACCGTTATTCTTTTTACTTCTTCTCTTGTTTCTCTAACTTCATTTTCCATGACTATTACTATCCGCGGTTTCCCGATGAGCGGTCAAACAGTATATGACGGAATATTGTTGAAACAGAACCTAGGCTTAACACCATTCTCCGAGAGAATCGAATTGATAATTCGAGACTCTCTAAACAAAAATGCTACAATAGTTAAAAGGTCATGGATTTATCCGCCACCTATTGGCAGAGCAGAATGGACTAGCTCGTGGAGATCTGGCAGCGGATCTATACTTCCAGTTCCAGTTTATGGTCCGAACAATTTAGAGACTAAAATAAAGGGCCTTTTAGGTTTACAACCTGAGGAAACGGAAGTAACAGGTATTGATAGAATATTGATAGAGGGCAGATGGTTTAATAACATGGATTTGTATGCTGTAATAATAAATGAGGAGATAAGAAAGGAGCTCAATATTAATGTTGGCGATAAAATACGTTTTATGGGCCTAGAACTGAACGTTATAGGAATAATAGACGGCAATCTCCTTGAGGGGCTTCTTGACCTTGATCAGCGCGGCTTAAATCTAATGGATGTGTCCGCAACACCAATAGCTGCAAGAATGGCGTTTATTCCAATGTCGCTTAAAAGCTGCCTCATAATACCCTACAATTTAGCATCGCGGTGTTTTAATGGAGGAATAAATTCTATGGCGGTTAAATATCCTGATAAGGACAAAGCTACTGAGGTTGCGAAGGCTATAGTTTCAGGCGCATATAGTATGCTAGAAATTTACGTTGGGTATGATGGCGCCATAGATGTCTATCGATTAGGTGTCGGTGCGGTTTTTATTGGTTGGGAAAACACTTTAATCCCAGTAATAATTGCTAGTTTAACGTTACTTATGACCATGCTTGGTTCAGTGCAAGAGCGCGTTCGAGAAATTGCGATATTAGGCACAATAGGGTTGTCACCGCTACATATCTCGGGAATATTCCTAGTTGAATTTACCATGTATGCTTTGCTGGGAGTAACTCTAGGATATATATTAGGCATGGTTCTAATAAATGCCCTATATTATTTGCAGGCGATCCCCTTAACTTTCAGCGTTAATTTCTCATCTACTGCAACATTATTTACTTTGTCTTTATCCTCAGCTGCTATTATTGGGACGGCGATATACCCCGCCCTTAAGGCTGGGCGAATAGTCACACCATCTTTAACGCGTAAATGGGAAATTAAAATAAAGCCCATCGGAGATAAATGGGAAATACCTTTGCCCATAAGAATACCTGAGAATGAGATCATAGGATTTATGATGTATCTTCATGAGTTCTTTAGGCTTCACACCGCTCGCGATGTGGGAATATTTCGCGTTACAAATATTTCTTATAAAGAATCTGAAGATACGCTTACTAAGACTCTTGATGTAGAAGTAGCATTAGCGCCTTGGGATTCCGGTGTCGCTCAAAATGTTCAAATAATAGCTAAAAAGGAACCTGCTGAAGAAAGAAGTTTTAGTCTTCTAATCTCACTAAATCGAATTAGAGGCCGGTCGCAAACTTGGATCAATAAAAACAAAGATTTTCTACGCGCTATTCGTAATCAACTCATTTTATGGAATACTCTAAGGCCAGATGAAAGGAGGAAGTATATTCTAAGGAAACCACTGTTAAGTAACGAAGGGGAAAGCAAGTATGAAAGCAAGCGAACTTAAAATTCAATATAAAAGAGGTTTAACCCTAAGGAGCTTATTAATCGTGGCAATTGGCACCTTCTTCCTGACACCTATTACTACATACTCAATGCTGGTCGGTGCGGGCAATATTTCCGCAGTAACGTGGATTATCGTTCTATTATTTACTGAAATATATGGGTTTACTAGGAGACCTCTCTCGGCACAAGAGGTAACGGTCATATGGTATGGTGTCGGAGCAGGCGCCACAAGCTCTCTCTTCCTCAACCTCTTGCAACAGGGATATATTGCAACAAGCCCATTTATAGGCATGTTTATAGATCCCTATACTGGCAAGTCTCTTAGAGATCTCATTCCTGTTTGGTATGCTCCACCATATTATTCAAGAGCATATTTATTGAGGACGTTTTTTGATAAGGACTGGACTATTCCAACATTAGTTGCTGTATCATTCTCGGTACTCGCCTTAATAATGCAAATCTCTTTGGCGATAATTTTTAGCCAAATGTATGTTGAATTTGAGAGGCTTCCATTTCCGTTCGCGCCGATTGAAGCAAGCATCTGTAAAACGTTAGGTGAAAGGGAGGAGACGAAAATGAGAATCCTGATACTATCTGCTTTATTTGGCTGTTTTTGGGGCTACCTACTTTATGGCGTGCCAATCATCACGAGGGAAGTTTATAAGGTGCCGGTCCAAATTATACCAATCCCCTATGTGGACTTAAACAATTATATGGAGCAATTGCTTCCCGGGGCATCCTTTGGAATAGCCACAGACATTGCGGCTTATACGTGGGGCTTCTTCCTTCCAGCAAATATCGTCATATGCATGTTTGCCGGGTCATTTGCTACCTGGTTTATTGGGAATCATTTAGCCCTATCAATACCTTATTTCTCTGAGTGGCGGAGAGAGTGGAGTCCCGGCATGTCTATTTCCTTAATTTATCAGAGGTCAACATTGTGGGTGTGGATCAACCCTCAAATTGGAGCGGCGATAGCTTCGGGAATAGTTCCGTTGATAATTTATCGGAAAACTATTATTCACTCCTTTAAAAATTTATTGTCAATATCATCCTCATCTAGCTTAACCATCTATTCTTCTCTACGTCTTCTCTTACTCTACATTGCGTCTGGCTGTGGCATTCTTGCACTTTTCCATTGTTTTCTACCAAAGTTTCCAATATGGCTGGTTGCACCATTAGTTTTGGGATATCCATTTTTCATAGCGATGATAGCTGGCCGTATGGTTGGAGAGGTAGGCTTTCCGATCTCAATTCCATATGTTTGGCAAGGCGCTGTTTTGGCAAGCAATTATTATGGAGTTGAACCATGGTTTTTTAATCCCTTACCTGCAAGCGGTGATTTAGCAGCGATCAATGTATACCAAGTTAAGGTCTGTCAGTTGACTGAAACCAGATTCCTGGACTTATTTAAGGTTCTGGCTTTCGTTTTTCCACTTTCGGTAATTGGAAGTCTCGTTTATGTTTCCCTCTTCTGGTGGATAAGCCCTATTCCTTCAGCAGCATATCCTGCTACTACAATTAGTTGGCCTATTGCAGCGATGAATACTGGTCTTTGGGCCACGCGTCAACTTAATATCTTTAAGCCTGAATTACTTATGGGCTCAGCGATATTTATGACTGTTCTTTCTTTAGTATTCCAATATCTAAAGGTTCCATTCTCTCTAACGGGAACCGTAATAGGACTTTACACTCTTCCACCCTACTCATTAGCTTGGCTAATTGGTTTTATAATTGGGCGTTTCATCTTCAAGAGGAAACTGAAAGAGAGATGGGAGGAAATTAAACCAATTCTAGTGGGCGGATTAAATCTGGGGAGTGGTGTTGCAATAGGTCTCAGCGTAACTATAGCAATTATCGCCAAATCTCTCTGGATTTTACCTTATTAACCATATTAGCCATTAAATTTTCCGATGCGGTAAGCAAAGCTTAAATATTATATGGTTGCACTATTATTTTGCTGGTGGTGCCATTGGCGGGGGAGAGTTCTTCAAAACCTTTATCCTTGAGAGAGCTCGGTTTTACACCGAGGATAGTAATCTTCTCTATAGTATGGGGCATTTTAAACACCATCATCTTTGGCGCGCTGCTAATTGGGGTAAATTCTAACCCCTACATACCATTCCTAACGTTGATTTTTGTGGAAACCTTCCTTATGCGGGCAATAAATAGGAAACTGCAGTTTTCAATTCAAGAATGGACTGTCTTTCTAACTTTCGAGATGTCGGGTTTTCTCGGCTGTGTAAGCTATAATGCAACAAGTGATCTTTGGCACATTGGAACTTATCGCGCGTTTTATCGAGGCTTTGTAAAGTATTTCGGCACGGTCTTTGAAGCGTTACGTACGCATAATGCGCCAGTTTCAAGTGTCATGTTCCTTTGGAGGGATGATGTAGTAAACGGCTACCTTTATGGAGGCTCCATCGACTGGGCCGGATGGGCTCCATCCATCATTTTCTACATATTGAATTGGGCATCCATGTATGTTGGCATGCATTTCCTCTCAATTATTTTCAGGAAGATTTGGATTGAGGAGGAAGAACTACCATTTCCATGGCAGCAACCACTATATGAGTTCTTAAAGAGAGCAAAAGAGTATGAGAGACCTTCATTATGGAGCCTTAAACCTTTGGAAAACAAAGTTTTCTGGCTCTTCTTCCTACTTGGCGTAATTTATCAGGCCCTTAACGTATCGAATTGGTGGTGGGGAACAGAGTTTATGCAAAGCTATACTGTGAATCTTATTCCCATGTTTTATGAGGCTTTTCCATGTAACCTATGGTCCTTTACGCTCGTTCCAACAACTATCGCTGCAGCCTACCTAATGCCACTAGATGTCGTAGGGACAGCTGCGTTCTCTTTTGTCTTCTTTGAGGGATTCATAAACTGGCTTAATATTGTTACGGGATCTGTTACTAGGATGGACTTCTGGTCAAATCAGTGGCTCAATGGATCGGAGCAAGGGTTAATAAAGTATCACCTTCTTTTTGGGGGATGGCATGGGTGTGGATTTGGTCCAATATACATAGCTATTCCGTTGGTTCTGGTGTGGAAGGCAAGAAGAAGAATAATTGACTCAATTAAGAAAGCGGTAAAGGGCATCCCCGCTGATGAAGGTGAGGCGCATTCGTGGCGGACAGTGTGGCTTGGCTTTATTATTTGCACTATAATTTGGTATGCAACGGTGCTTTGGGCCGGGGCTCCTCCAGAATTTATAATATCTTACTTCGGGCTTATTGGCTTATTCCTCTGGACAGCTCGATATATTGCTGAGACCGGTGGAGCTGGAGTATACGTAGAACAATTCGAGTTTGATCATAACCTTATGATGTATTTGGAACCTCTGCGCGCAACTGGCATTTTAGGTTTCAATACGCCATCAGCAGTATCTCTCTTAAACATTCATACCTACACTGGATGGGCTGCACAGCATCAGCCCCTGATGCCCTCCTTAGTCCTCTTTAAGATCGGCGCAGAGACGAAAACCCATCCGAGAGTAATTAGTATTGCTATGCTCATCGCCATGGTACTTGGAATAGTAATAGCGGTTCCATTGGGCATATGGACTTATTTCCATCATAGCGCAACATTTCTCTATGGAAGGCTCTTAGAACATGAAGGAATAGTTTATCAGCTTGGAGGATGGCCTCCAGGATGGCCATATCTAGAAGCGCAGCCGAAAAGCTATGCTGAGTTTGTTGGCATACCGGACTATTACTCATGGTTCCTAGGCGGCATAATACTAATTTTCGTACTTGAGTTCTTGCGCGCGAGATTTACATGGTTCTTCTTTAATCCGATAGGAGTAGTATTTGGTGTTGGCGGGCCAGCTCACTGGTTCTATGGAGGAAACATGATTATTGCCTTCATCTTAAAGTGGTTTACACTAAAAATTGGTGGAGCAGATGCCTACAATAAGGTTGGCGTAACCGCGGCCTCTGGGTTATTATTGGGTAGCGGCTTTACTTTAGTCTGGGGATCACTAATATCCTTAACAAGAACTCTATAAACCTATAAAATTCTCTTCTCCCTTTTATTTTTAACTAAGAGGAGAAATCTGAAATATGATTCCGCGATTCTTCAACAAAGAAAAGTTTGGTGAGGCTTCATCAAGTATCCTTGTAATTGAAGCGTTTGATGAGAGAGGGAATCCATTTGCACCACCATATATTTATGCTTCTGATAGTGAAGGCGAACCGTTTCCGCTTTCCTTTTGGAAGGAGGGAGAGGTTAAATGGGTTTGTCCGCTCTTCAATAAACCATTCTTTATTAATGTTATTTGGGAAATTAAAGGATTTGGTAAACTAATATTAACTGCTGATAATGAGGGGAAAGGTTATAAAAGGGAACGCCAACATGGACGCAGCTCTATAATTCTTAATTATGAACTGGCTAAAAGCCATTTAAAGAGGATTTTAGAACACTATGAAAGTGGCCTTAAAGAGGGCTACATTCTGTCTTCAGAGCTAAAGAATTTAATCCAAGAAGCACAAAAATTCTTGAAAGAAGCGGAAAATGCATCAGATAAAATAGAATGCTTAGTATTCTTGAATGAATCATTAAGAAATAGTCTTTGGGCTGGGGAAAAACTCGCTCTAGAAATTGCAAAACAAAATATTGAAAAATTTAGGAAGGCAAATGTTACCATAAGAATTGTTGACGAAACCGGGAAACCTATAGAAAATGCTAAAATTGTAGTGAAACAAATTGATCATGAGATTATGTTTGCATGCAATACTAGAAATTTTGAGATGCGCGATTCCTTGGCTAATTTTGATATATATTTAGAAAGATTCAAGGAATTATTTAACGCTGGAATGGTGCACTTCTTTTGGCCTACATTTGAGCCTGAAGAAGAAAAATACCGGTGGGAAACGCGAGATGTTGCCGTCAACTGGCTTAAATCTAATGGTCTAAGAATCTGGGGGCACCTTTTAATCTGGCTTCACGAGTGGAATGTGCCTGAATGGGCAAAGCGGAAAACCTATAGAGAATTAAAGGAGATTATTCGAAAATTATGTTATGAACCAGCTTGCAGATATCGAGATTCGATTTATTTTTGGAATGTTTTTAATGAACCTGAATGGGGGAATGTTCTACAATTATCTGTAGATCAGCAAATTGAACTACTTAAAATAGGATTAAAAGCGGTCAATGAAGCAAATCCTGAGGCTGTAAGGATGATAAATCTAACTATCATATGGGGCGAGTATGTTGCCTGGGAACGTACAGCTGAAGGACTAGCAAAAAGAAGACTCTTAACCCCCATCCAATTTCTTAAAGAAGTTGAAAGAAGAGGAATCTATTATGAGGCAATAGGTCTCCAACTTTATATGGGCTTTGGTGGCACAGGAAGCGGCTTCTCCGTTAGAGATATGTTCACAATATCTAAGATTATTGAAAAGTACTCACAGCTTGGGAAAGAAATACATATCACAGAGCTAGGAACCCCATCAAGATTTGAAAATACAGATAAATTTAGATTTTTTAAGGTTGTAACTGAAGCTGGCTACTGGCATAAACCTTGGGATGAAGAAACACAAGCTGATTGGATAGAACAATTCTATACGATCGCATTCGGTAACCCAAACGTAAAATCCATTTCTTGGTTTGATTTGGCCGACTACAAAAATGCTTTTGTGCCATGGAGCGGTCTTTTAAATGAGGATATGACGCCTAAACGGTCATATTATCGACTAAAAAATCTTCTCAACTCATGGTTAACTAATAATGAGGGAATCACAAACAAATACGGTGAATACAGTTTTAGAGGATTTAAAGGACGATATAAGATCAAAATTATGAAGGATGAGAAAATGATTAATACGTTAGATTTGAACGTAAAAAGTGATATTAAAGTAGTTATCACGCTTGATTTAAGTTAAGTCCGCTTTCTTATGTATTATTGACTATTTCCTCTCAAGGAAGTGTCCTATTTCCTGCTCCAGAGATTGCTGCGTTACCTATTATCTAGATAGACTCCTTAGACTATATCTCCTCGACTTATTTTTAGCTAGCTGCCCAGCTATCCTTGGGCTTACTGCCTCTTTCCTCTCATAATGTTATAGATGACTTTCTTTGAGCCCGAATGCTCAGAATCCTTTAAGCACAATTTCAATAATGATCTTCCTCCTAACTTGGGTTATCCTAGGCTTCCCTCCAAGGCGAGTTTTACCTTGAAGTCTTCACGCCGCCCACCTTATTCCTTTGGACATACCTATAGGCAGATTTATGGGATAGGGTATATCCATCCTTTACTATGGTTCTATGTGACAATCTCTCAGCTTTGTGTAGGACCATCTCACCCATTCTATGCCCATCATCACACCTACTTCCTCATTAATCCTTAACCTTCTCCTCATCAGGGAGGAAATATATTCATAAACATAGTAACATGCATCCGACTTAGACAAAAAGGAGTCAAAATTTCGCCTCTCTTATTCCTACAATTATGATAAAAAGGTATGCCTCGACACAATCATTTTGGATCATGCCAGTTCGGCCAAAAAAGAGGTATAAGGGGGTTTTCAGCATTTCTCTTTGAGTGACTTGAGATATCCCGCATATCGTCCATAATAGTTATCTGCTTGCTTGACAAGGCTCATATAATGCTTTGCGCCTATTCTCTGTGGAGCCCTTCCTTGAATGAAGTCGGCTACTGATTCGGGAACCCCAAGCTTAACCATCTTGTTAAAGGAGAATTTCCTCAGATATTTCGGCTGAAGAATCTTGTATTTACTAAAATAGTGGCTTGCATTAGCCCTTTTTATGGAGCTTCCCTCATTTTTGGCTTCAAGAATCAACCTTAAAGAATCACTTGTGAAATATGCAAAATAAACCGTTTTGCTTCCCCTGAATGCGTCTATCTGATATCGGTAGAAGCCATTCACGGCAATCAGCTTGCTCCCATCAAATTTTTTATCATGTTCACAGCCTCAATTAATCTCAACCCGCTCTCCAAACAGAGGACCCAGAGAGCCTTATACTTTAATGGAATAAACTCGATTTGTTTGAGCGACTCGATAACTTCATGCTCCTCTGGAACCCTTAAATCAATAAACTCTGGCTCTTTCGGTATGGCCTTTTTAAGCAGTTTTATCCAGTCTTCCGGGTAGCCTTTAAGAAGGCAGTAGTTTAAGAAGGCCCTTAAAACCCTATCAAGCTGGTGGACTTGTCTAGCTGAAAGGCTCTCAAATAAGTGGGCGACATCAATCGGCCCATTTATCTCTTTATCGGAAAGAAATCGATTTAAGTAGCTTTCAATCTTCTGAGCCGTT
>JAWCEH010000047.1:0-15683 GCA_038859955.1 Bathyarchaeia archaeon
TGAAATCCTTGAGATTCGAAGAATTTTTGAAAGAATGGAAGAACAGGATGAGGCGGTGCAAATAAAGCCTTATCCCACTTACATATTGCTGGATATTGGAGAGAAACAAATTCAGGTGGCTATAAATAGTGATCCTGAACGCGACCACGGCGTCTGGGTTTATAATCCATCATTATATGAGAAAGTCTACGAGCTAGGAAAAACGTTAGGCCTACAAGTAAAAAGGGGAACAAGCCCCAACTTTCTCAAAGTGATACAATTCAACGGCATAGAAGGGATAAAAAGCGTTTCGGGCAAAATGCAAAATCTAATAGAAGGATTAATTAGAATAGTTAAGGGGACGTAAAGACACGTACTCACCAAAGAAATCTAGAACTAAAAATGCAGAGGTTATGTGAAGGGTTGCCATGAAAATGGGGTTTTTGATTTTTGCGCTTTAAGTGTAAATAGCCTATGGCGGATGCCACTGTCACAGCTATTATAACCACTATTGCATAGATATATTCCATGGGTAGTCCTGTGTTTGAGAAGTTGGGCTTGGGGGAGGGCTCTGGTTCTGGTTCAGGAGAAGGCGTTGAGGAGTCTTGGGGTGGAAGACCGCCGCCTGTGCTTATTGGATTAATGTAGTGGATTTCGCCTGTATCCGCCCATATGCCCACTTCCACGCCTATTACAAACCCTGGATAAGTTCTGTCAAAGTATAGGGCAATCTGCCAGTGGGGATAAAGCGTCAAAGGCTCCCGCATACGAAGGCTTAATGAAGCTTTTACAGGCTCATCCAATATTTTAGAAGCCCTAACCTCAGTGGCGTTAGGCTCCAAACCAACCTTCCAAGAAAAAGTCTCAGCACGCTCCCTAGCCATCCTAACAGCCTCATCCCTAGAAACATTAACCACATCACTGCCAACCTTATATATGCTGTAACAGTCTCCGAGCCCCCACAAGTCGTCATTTCGAAAGTCAAGAAACAGCCCATCCACTTCAAGCTCATACTCTCCAAACTTGTAAACATGCGTCCAGCCGAAATGCACAAGCTCTCCCTCCGTAAAAATACTGAGCTTTAAATTGTCCAATCTCACCGTTGTGTTTTCCAGCTTGTTGACCCTGTCTAGCAAGTTTTCCAGCCCTCGATAGCGTGGAGACCCTGACCACTTCTGAAAACTTTTAAGCACAGTTCTAGTTCTCTCAAGGAGATCGGCTGATAGCGGTTCATGGTAGATAGGTGACCTTGATCTCTCAAGAACCTCTATGAGGCAGTAGATGAAGGTGCCATTGATATATTTACATGTAACGTCTAACTTGCTCCCCTCAGCCTCAAGGAGACACCGCACCACCTCTTCAGGCATACCTTCGTATTCAGGCGAATAACTCACATCATGATAGAGCAACTTCACATCATAACTCGTTAGGTCAAGCATCACAACATCGCTCAACAATGAAAGGGTTTTAGGCTGAGCATTTGAATTATCGGCATATACACTAGACGTTTGGATTAACGGAAATGCCAAAATAACTGCAAGAATTAAAGCAGTGCTAAACCATTTTTTAGATAGATTCATTTTATCTCACCATCCTTTACGGTAGTTTCATATTTCCGTCTCCCCAAATTCTAATTTTATTAAAAAGCCAGAGGTTCTGTTCAGGAAAGTACTGCCACCATCCTTGATAGATTTTACTGCTCGCAAAATCCTTCCCAATACAATCTAGGGATGCTTGATATAAGGCTGCTTTTATGGTATAGCCGCTGGTGGCGTAGTAGTAGAATCTTTTCACGAAGTCTCTATAGGTATAGATCCCATAACCTGTAGAGTTTGTAAACGGCATTGAGTAGTATTGCCATCCTATGAAGCAGTGGCCGCTGTAATCAGGATTAGCGTATCCGTCAAGGCTTAATGATGTTCTTTTAAGCCATGAGGCTGCCATGCCCCATGTGTGGGTTCCGCTGATGCCGCCTATTTGTGCCTCGTTTGCTGTGCTGCATGACCATAGGAATACGAAGTCGTGTCTGCCGTTGACTGTGCGCAGTCCTATTTCGCTATCCAATATCCAGTTGTCCGTTGCTGAAACATCGTCTACGTAGCACCATGTCTTGTAGGCGGTATCGTACATATTAGCAACCTCAAAGTATATGTATATACTTTGGCCAACGTAGGCACTAATATCTATCACCACTTGTTCCCAGCCGTAAACTTCCAAGCCTGGATAGTTAAGACCTCCTTTTTTGAACTTTAGAACCGGGTCTCCGCCAACCGGAGCCACATAGACTGCAAACCAGTCATAAGAAACAGAGTCTTCGGTGAACAAATGATACCAGAAAGAAAGCTTCACCGTGGTTAATCCAGAAGGGACTGTGATAAGTTGGTAGGCGTAATCTCTACCATCAACTACATTGTCATGATACTTAAATCCCAGGAGCATGGAGTAGGAACCCCAATTGTGATCTTCGCTTGTAACCATGTGGTCGCCTGGCCCGCCAACAGTCCAGTACGCGTTTCCATTTTCGAAACCTCCGTTCCCAATAATGGATGTGCTGCTACCATCATTATCATAAAGGAATGTGTGATTATGGGAGCAAGGATTATATGCGCTGTGAGGCGGAAGATATGTTGAGTGGCCTTTATAAAAGACAGTTGCAAAATCGTAGGGATAAGTTTCCAAATAGTTAGCAACGCTATAAACAAGATAATTCTGAGTGCTTGACCCACAATAGTTCCGCAAGTATTGATAGCGTCCAGTAAGGTAAAAATAGTTATATATAGTAGAGCAAGCATCTATAGTTGCTTGAGCTTCACCTGAATCCATCTGAGCAGGAATACCATAAACCACGCTACCATTAAGAACCGCTCCAACCTTTTCTACACTGCCATGCATTGTGGAAAATACAAGGATAAACAGTAACAAACTCATGGTGGAGGAGATTTTTCCCATAATTGCAGTTCCCCCCCCAGTTGAATTTTAAGATACGTGAGTAAAATAAATTTTTCGGTGTCAAACCTTCAAGTGGTTACACTTAAAATAACTTTTGAACGTTATCGCAAAATATACATGCTAAACATGCTCTTAAATAGATGTTTAGGGACAGCAGTCATGAAAGCTCAAAAGTTGTTGTTAGCCTTTTCAGAAGCTTTGACAATTTATGGCCTCATAATTGTTGGATATGGAATATTGGCTATTCACATAACTCGGACATGGTCTGGAGACTGGCCTGTTGATAGAAGCATACCTTGGTTGACGCTTGATGTTTTCATTATGGTAAGCTTTGCCCTTTCTTTCTTCGGCTTTACAGCCTGGAGATACCTGAAATACTTGGAGAAGGAGAAGACAGAATTACAACCTTAGCTTATTTTATAGGCTTATGCCAGCTGCCTCTATCGCCCATTAAATATTTTATTAGGCTTTTTGTTCTTGCAAACACGTTAATCATCCTTAACAAATAGTATAGGGGAGTATAAACGAGAAGGTGTTTGTGATTGTATTTTCCATACGAGAATTTTAGGGCTATAGCATGATAGATTATTCCAACAGCGAATGCAAGAAGAGCATAAACTAACAAATTTAACAAGAAGAATATTTTGTCCGGGGCAAACCAAAGGAATATGGGAAGGCTGAATAAGGCGATAATTTCGATGAGGCTGCATCCATAACCCAATATTAGGGCATCCCATAAAACCAAGCTTAAAAACCGCTTTTTGAAAAGCAGTTCCTTGTGGATGGATAACATGTTGTGGATACCGCCTATGAACCATCTCAGCCGCTGAGTCCAGAAAGCTTTGAATGTCGTCGGCGCTACGGTTGAGCTTCTGGCGTTCTCAGTATACCCTATGGGCAGCTTTTTCTTTTGCATTTCCAAAGTGATTTCAAGGTCTTCAGTTACAGACTTGATGGTTTTCCCATTTAATATTTCCCTAAGCGCATCCGCTCTGTACAATCCCATAGGCCCCGGAACCACTAGGACGGCGTTTCCCAAAGCTTGGGCACTCCGATATATTCCGAGCCCTTGGCTGTACTCAAGTTGCTGGAGTATTATGTAAAGTCTCCGTTCACCTCCACCGTCTGTGGGGTGTATGTAACCGCTTACAGCATATTCGCCAGCTTTTTCCGCTGCCTTAACAAGTTCTTGAAGAGCGTTGGGCTCCCACCAAGTGTCAGCGTCCACGGTGGCTATTAATTCACCCATAGCTCGGTTAACGCCTGTCCTTATAGCTTCAGCCTTGCCAAGATTTGCGCAGTGCCGAATAACTCTGCCTCTTATGTTAGGCCATTGTTTCCGGCATTTTTGCATTGTCATCCATGCAATTTCATAAGTGTAGTCGGTGCTGCCGTCGTCCACTACTATGATTTCACAGAAACCAAGGTGATTTGAAGCATTGGCGAAAAGGCTTGTTATGCATTTTGTAATGTGTTTTTCCTCGTTGTAGGCGGGAACAACAAAACTAACCGATGGGTATTGAACGCTTTCCCCTATATCCTTTCTTCGCTTCCATATCCAAGCTGCAACAACCATGATGCCTCCAACCCCTATTGCCAGAAAAGTGTAAAGCGTAAAGAAGGCATAAAGGGTGCCGTGCCAAAGCCAGTGGGTGGGCTGAAGATTTGGCTTATAGCCGAAAACGTGAACAGATAGAGCGTAGGCTAAGGCTGGAAAATAAAGCCAACAGAGAAAAGCCAGAAGAACTGGCAAAATAAATAGCAAATAGATTAGTTTTGAAGTTTTATTTTTCAATCTTTTTTCAGGCATAGAAATCTGCCTTAAATTTGCATTTTATGATGAGCCTTCCCCTTTTCCTCAACAATCTTTCGGGCTTATTAATAAATAAAACTGTATTCCCGCAAGGAAATATTTCAAAGGATGAATCACGAAGGAGCCGTAAAACCTGATATCGGATGTTTAGTACAAGTTAATAATGCATAAATATTTAGCCTAAATAGCTTCTGAATCCGAGGAAAAGCCATGGAAGACTTGTCCCGTTATTATGCACTTCTTAAGGATCCCACGCGGAGAAAAATAATTGAAATTTTGGGTGTGCAAGAAAAGATTGGCTTTAAGGAGCTTCGGGAAGCTTTAGGCTTAGGCGTGGGCACAGTTTATTATCATTTGGATATGCTTTCAGACTTTCTTGAGCAGGATAAGCAGCGCAAGTATAGGCTAAACGATAGTGGACGAATTCTTTACAGAGTTTTAAAGGAGGGAAGCCTTCCAGCCAGTCTTGGAATAAGCGAAACCTTCAGCTATCGCCTTGGAAAATGGCTTTTCCTTTCACCTGTCTTCGCGTTAACCTCAAAGCCTTTAAGATTTCTGCCCATTTCTGTGGCAGTTCTAGTTCTTGGCGCTTTTGGCGCATCCCTTGCAAGGCTTGAGCCAGCCCTCTTCTTCTATTTTCCATACTCTACCTACAATCCTTCAAGCATAATGGTATTATTCATATTTAATTGGATAGGCTTATTCTTATTCGCAGAGGCGCTTGCCTACACCTTTTTTAAGCGCGTGGGTCACGAAATATAGAGAGAGGGGGGCCAGGCTGGCAGTTGACAAGCAAAAGTTTGGATGGATAAAGGAACTCTACGAAGAAGTTAGCCGACAAAAAGAATTTGAAGTGAAGTGGAGCGGTGGCGGAACATGGTTCACCATGCGCTTCTTCGTTAAAAAATGGGGCGTTGATCCCATAGCTGTCCAAGGAGACGGCAAAATATGGATATGCTATACTGGGAACCCTGCAATAAACCCATGGCAACTGCCCCAAGAAACACAAAATGCCCTACGACAACTGTTCAAACGCAAAAAGGAGAAAGAAAGATGGCACACAATATCCCTCAACAGTAGAGAAGACCTAAACAAAATCAAAGAAGCACTAAAAATCATCGCGGAACACTCAAAACACTTAGCACTGCAATAGCAAAATGATACTTAAACCAAGACATTCGGTTAGTCGCTGTTAAGCGGAAAATAATTTTTGAAATTTCTTTTAGACGCTAATAAAGAACTTTGCGAAAGATTTTAGTTTTGTAGTGCCTAATCATTGAGCGATGGTGTGTTGCCGTGTCTGTAAAAAGTTGTCCGAGATGTGGTAGGAGTATACCGTTTGATTCATCTTTTTGCCCATATTGTGGTGTTTCGCTTTCAGTTTCGATTAACACTCATTCGGTTGGATGGATGATTATGTCTTTCCTCATCTCCTTCTTGTGGCTTAAGATTAACAACAATCCAGTATTTCCCCTCGGGTTTATTAGAGCACTGATTATTGCATTCTGGTCCGCTGACATCGACAGGGCTTTTGGGAAAAAACCGCTTCTGTCCCATTCAATAATATTATCATGCCTATGCATGATAATTGGCTTCATAATACGATGAAGCAGTCTAAGGCGATAAAAATGTGCTTTTACTGTTTTTTAACAGAAAACTATAGTTTAGCGGGCATAAAAGAATAATAATTGAATGTGTTGATGAGAATGCTTAAAATTTGGTGATGGATGGTGTTGGATTTCATTGTGACCCAATATCGCACCTCTTTTAATTTACATGTAGAAGCGTAAAGTTCTCCGAGCTTATAAACTATCCAAGGATCACCATTCGTCTCTTCGTATCCATTTTTAAGAATTTCCTCGGTCAATGCGCCGAGCTTTTTCTTTCACTTATGCTCAAGGCTCTCACATGTGCAATTTTATCTATAATAACTTCGCAAAACATAATCTATTTATGAAGCAGTCGGACAATGCTTTTAATTTTCTAGTAGAAGGCGAAGAGAAAATCCCTTGAATCTGAATACTATCAAGTAGTCTTTTTTACAATTTTTTGCATGTTAAAATAAACAAATCTTTCCCGCGTAGTCTATCTCGATCGCCAACATGACGCTGCATCATTTGCCTTTTTTCTTTTTTCACGCATCGAAAACCAGTGTTCTCGACAAGCTCAGTCAGGTTGGAAATTATAGCTGGGTTTTCATCATGTAACATTATTACTGCGATACCATTTTTTTTCAGAGTTCTATGCATTTCAAGAAAGGCCTTATAGAGTGATGAATAATATACATTTGCTGTTTTCCCCTGGTTTGGATTTATTATGATTTCTTTTTCGAAAGGCATGGGTAAACGGAGCCAGGAGGCAGCCATGAAGCTTAACTCAAAATACTGAACTTCATCGGTAAAGGGAGGGTCTGTGATAATTAAGTCAACAGAGTTGTCAGGTATAGGCATTTCCCTCGCATCTTCGTTAAGAATAGCTATTTTTTCTTTACCATTAATGACTGCTTCTGCTTTGTTAACTGCAAGCGCAAGGGGTTTAATGCGTTCCAAACGGTGAACTGCGTTCTTGAATAGTTGTAAAGGATTTCGCTCCACATGTATTCTCGGGATCCAATAGCTATTGATCCCCCACGAACCACTGTTCAAGCGACTCATTCTACTTGCTTGATAAAGAATCGACGCGAATGCTACATACAAACCGCGTTTCGTACGCGGTGTAACTTGGATATTTTTAATTTTTTCGTACAATGAAGACAAAATTAAAAGATTTCTTGGCGAGAAGAGTTGATGCACATAATTAACTTGTCTTCTCTTGAGAAATGGACGACCATTTTTATATTTAAACTCAACCTTTGGGAAGTTATTTTCGCAACTTGGAATTAAGCTTGTTTTATTTACAGTATTGACCCATGAGTTACCACATTTACATTTGACCTTAGCGGCTTTCACTTCCCCATTCTCCCACAAATAATAAAGGACTGTGGCCTTTAAACCACATTTGCATTGAACTTGGTAAAAGTCGCTGAAGTGTTGAGTATTTAACAGTATATTAGTTGCTCGGGTCAGTTCATTTGCATCAACTCCTTCGATTTCTACTTTTGCGATTAACGCGGCAAAAGGATTTGCATCGACATATATTGCTTTTCGGTTCAACGAAAGTGCAGTTTTTACTATACTCCCAGCGCCCCCGAAAGGATCAAGAACCACATCATTAATTTTTGAATAACCTTTTATGTAAGGTTCAGCAATATCTCCTGCCTTTCTTCCCCAATAACGAATTAATAATGCTGATTGCAAAGCTTCACGCACTCTTTTCAATTATGTTAATAATATTGGTTTGTTATCACATAACCCATAAATAGATTTTATGTAGATTCTATTCATCTTGCTTGTTTCGTTTACACGTTTAATTCAAGTCTTCGCTTTGAGTCCATATTTTTTGGAACATTTGCTCAAATTTGAATGTCCCTCGCCGACTAAAATCGACTATGACATTTTCTACATTTGATCTTAATCCTGAAATGGTAAAGTTAAAGGTGCCTGTAAGCAGCATTATCTTATCCACCAACATTCCCTTTGCGTGAAGGTGTGGACATATTCTAACTTGGATTTTATCTTTTGTTCTTCGAAGAAGCTCGAGACTTTCTTCATGAACTTTATTACTAAGATCTGGAGTGGTTATAATACGTATATTTAGTTTGCGTGTATCTCCTACATCCTTCAACAAGTTTATTACTTCGGGCGACAGCCAAGGGCTTACCAGATCAATACTATATCGAGCCGCTAAAACGAAACAGCGGAATTCGTTCTCAATCCCTACTTTTAACGGGAATACCTCAGTTTGTGACTTGACCATTTTTGCAAGCGTCGCTACAATATCTTTAGAGAGACCTCTGCTAACAATGAATGGTTGATCAAAAGGTAAATAATTGCAACCACGCTCTTGCATAACACAAAGCTGACAACCGTCCCAACAATGTGGTCCTTTGCCAATAAGGTCATCCATGAGACCTCGCATTTCAGTTGTCATACTAATTGTGTCGACAATGCCTCTTCTAATCGAGTTAATATGAGGAAAAACATTCCTATCAGTAAAGCAGCGCGAATATCCCGCAATAATAGCGTCAATTAGGCTATTTATTGCTTGGTCACTACCCCTAAACTTGTTTAGTTCTGTATGAAGATTACTTAGTGCGTGATTAGCCCTATTTTCGCAAAACTCGAGAATTGACTGAATACCTTGACCTTTTGAACCTAAGAATTCAACAAATATGTTAGCGTTCGTATCGATCATTTCTTGCGCAAAACTTCTAAGATAGCCTAAACCTCCCACAGCCGCCTCAAAAATAAATGTTCTAATGCCTTCATGTTGAAGCCCTACTGGTTGAATAATAGGGTGCTCTAAGTAATAGCCAAAATCACTTCTTCCATACCCGTATTTTGCACTTATCCAATTTAAGAATAAATGTGAAAAACTATGTATGAAAAGAGCAGAGGCGAAATCAAGCAGGTCATCATCTATCTTAGGTTGATCTATACTGCGCAAAAGAGCCTTAATTTGAGCAGATGCGTTTTCTTCGCCACTCAAAGTGAGTAATACTATTTCGTCCATTTTTTGGAATGCACCAAAGCCGTTTCGTTCTCTTATGAGATTGCTACTATTATCATGTCCTAAAAATAATTCTTGTTTCAATTTGATCCAACGAGTTAATGTTAAGTTATTTTTCAAGCTATCCCTAATCAATTCTCGTAAAGAATCTTCCATAAACTCAAATCGAATCGCAGGAGCTTGTGAAATTCTGAAACCAAGCCCTTCTTTTAAGAACAAAAATGGTTGTCTGAACACTCTTGCTTGCTTGGGTGAAAATTGCACACCATCTATGAAAGCCACGTAGCTGCCGTTTGGGATATATGTCAATGTTAGAAGAGGGACGCTGCGATATCTTACTGCAAACAATGGTTCTTCGTCAAATCTCTCTGGAGAGGTTTCATATTTTTTTCTAATTAAAGGGTATACATTATACAGACTGCTGTAAGCCATAGGTGGAAAATAGTATTGGCAAGGTGATTTTTGGCGGGCTGGACAATCTCTGGCAATAGGACACTCATCTTGGCTTGAAGATAGCAGTACCCATCCAAAAGCGCAATATCGTCCTTCTTTTAATGTCTGCAAACTAAACTCCATATACTCAGGGTAGTAAGACCAACGACGACGACCCTGCGGAGACTCAAAGATATACCTTTCCATCCCCCCGATTCTAAATGTGCATGGATAGAGGTCGTAAGGTTGAATAACTTTCTTGCTAAATCCTGAAGGAACATTAAAAGGAAATTCATCTTTTGTACTTCTCGACCTCCACGGAGGCAGATTTGCCGCAATGTGATGTGCAGTCTCTGCAAGTATCAACGCGTAAGTTTCACCATGCAGCGCCCTCAATAGCTTGAATGGAGTGAATGTATATAGAGATTGAATACCATGCCTGGGAGTTTTTTTCTGAAAACCCAAAGATCTTTTTCTCGTGCTCAAGCTTCCTCAACTCCAGTTAAAGCTAACTCTGGTGCAGGAGGCTCAAGAAGTAAAGAGAACCTTGTCTTATTAAATAATAATAAATTGATAGCATCTATTATATCTATACCCCAAGGTTTAACTCTTATCTCATTGTCAATGCGTCTTAAAGATTCATAGGTAATGAGTTTCTGAAGATTTACTGAATGCAAAAACTTTAAAGCGTCAGGCAGTTTTGTGAGAAAAGCAACTAAACCATTTCCTTTCGAATCTCCCAATCTTGTTGTAGCTTCAGTTAAAGCTTTTGTTACTTCATCGAAACCGAAGCCATATCTTTTTCTAAAAACCGTATAGTCTTTAATTGAAGTTATAAGTGGCTTGAAAAGTTTATTCAGTATTTGATCTGCATCTGGAAAATCTCTGCAAATACTTTCAATCTCAGAAATATTCTCTCGATACCATCTTTGAAAGATTCCGCTGTCTGCAGCTCTATACGCAGATCTTGCAACACTAACAAGCATATTTAATAATGAGTATGCTCGTTGAAGTCGACTCTTAAGAGATTTAAGTTCAACAATTGTATTTTCGTCAATTTCCGATATACACTGAAACATTTCCTCCATTCTGATAATGTGTGAAAGGCATTGACGAATCAAGTCAGCATTACTCTCAAACTGTATCAATGTATCTTCCCATCTATCCCTAATCTGGCCGTAATCCTTGCTACTGTTGTTTTTATTGTCTGTAGCTACTTTCAGCAGAGATTTAAGCCTCATAACCTGATCTAAGAGCTCCTCGCGGTTATCAAATAGTTTTACATAATCATTAAAAACTGCCAAAGTTTCGTTTAATTCGCCCATAATTTCATTAATAGCCTTTATTACATCTTGCCTTGATCTAAGGTACTCCTCTCCTGCAATATACGTAGGTTTCCCTTCAACGGCCCTTTTTAAAAGTAAGAGTGATAGAGTGTGTTGTAACTTAATACTTGCACTTGCTTGCCCCACCCTTGCCGGAGGCAACAGATCTACATTAGCAAGCCTACCCCTAAGCCTATCATCAAACATGTATAAAGTGCTTAGTGGAGATGATTGAAGGGCAATTATACCAAGTGCAACTCTGAAACAAGCGGGATTTCGCCCGGAACGACCTACCCGTTGCACCACGCCTTCTGGAGTTATAGGTAGTTTGTGTTGGATTATTACTGCTACATCAGATAGGTCTATTCCCAACTCCAGCGTTGAAGTGGAGAGTAAAAGCCTAAGAACACCGCTCCAAAATTCGTATTCAACCCGCGCTCTTTCGGAAAGGTTTAGTTGCCCATAATGAATACCGATGCTTCTTTTGTATTCACCTAGCACAAACTTTCTAAAAGTTTCAAGATCAACTGCTTTATCGCTGGGCGATAAGGGAAACCAATTATAACTATTTTCAGGGGTGCGGATGGTTCTGAATAAATGGTCAATGACCTCTCTGCCTTGTCTTCTCTCGAGGATCGTGGTGTGGATGTAATCTGAAAGGGTAGATATCTCAGCAACACTATCAACAAAGGCTATTGCTTTAAAACGGTGTTTATGGCACCATAAGGTAATTGCTAGAATCAATGCCTCTGTCAGCGTTTCGACACTTATGTCTGGGTGAGGTAAAAGATAAAGATACAGCATTATTCTTTGACCAATATTTGGAGAAGCTTCCAAAGCCTTTTTGTAATCGACATAGAACAATTTGTTAACATCTACACTTGACAGCGCGGCGACGAACTCCTTTGGATTGGGTATGGTGGCAGAACAAAATACAAAATAAGGCAATGAGCCACCGAGCCCTGCAACGTGTCTTAGAAGCCTGATTATATAAAAAACGTGTCCTCCAAAGTAATCGGTGTAAACATGAGATTCATCAAAAACAACATAATCGATCCCCGTAAACATGTTTATTATGCCTGGAGTAAGCAGTCTTCTATAAACCGTATGAACGTTCGTTATGAGAATATTCGGCCTTCTCTGCCATATTTCGTCTTTAGAAGCAAAGATGTAATCATACTTCTTTTGACATTTACTGCATTTGACTAATGTTTTGTTTTCTGTTTTCTCTGTGATTAACGTGCCCTCACAAGAAACGCATTTCATTTCCCGATAAGTGTCATTGGGGTTAATCTCATTAATCTTTTTGGTATCTCCATCATCTATTCCAACAGTAATACTATACTCTTTGATCTCCCTATTTATCAAATCAATTATCGAAAGAAAAGATTGAAGTTGATCACGTTCAAGAGCTTTTCGAGGGTATATTAAAATCGAAGATAGACCTTTTTTCCCTTGAATAATTCTTTCAACCGCTTTAACAATTACTGGTATGAAAAAAGCTAAAGTTTTTCCCGAAGCAGTAGGAGCTACTATGGCCATAGTGCGAGCTCCGCTTTCTCTTAAAAGCAACTCCTTGATTATAGGAAGTTGATGACTCGATAATCCTTCATATTTGCTCTTCAATAATGCGGCTGTTACTATATTTAAAACTGTTTTATTTTGTATCAATTGAGGCAAAATCTCACCGAATTTATAACGTCCAAAGTCGGGCACCGGCTCGGTATTGCGTTCTATTCTATATTCAAGGGGAATCGGGTTTTGCCTCTCAAGGTTTCTAATATGAATTAATCGGTATATGAGATCAAAGTGCGTTGTTCTGTAGCCAACTCCGGGGAACTCGACTAACAAATTGGTGGAAAAGAATTCTTTCGCGTCAATGCCGTGTGTTATGCATTTTTCAATTATTTCCTCTTTTGTCAAGAATGCGCCCTGGTCCGTTGTGTCTTTAAAGCCTCTCTCAGCTATTTTTTTATACTCCATTAACAATAGGTCTTGATATAGTGCAACTAAGTCCTCGTCCATTAAATAATTCCTCATTCTGATTTTAAAACTGAGAAAAATTTAATCCTTTTGAAAGAGGTATTACCAGATGCATTAAATGAAAGAAATATTTTCTCAGCAGTTTAGCTGTGGCAAAATTGATATTAGTTCTAAACTCTTTGTAGAATAGATCTTCTATTAAGAATGGGGAAATGTATGATGATGGAGATTTTAACTTATCTTCAAGATATTTTAAGGCAACTCTAAAAAAACAAGCAAGTTCGGTTTGATTTACGTTATCTTTTATTGTTGTTAGAAAGCATTCTAAAAGCGCAGGATGAATGTATTTGAAAGTAACATGGTTGTTTCCAAATTCGTAAATTCCCAATAATGACGCAAGTATTTTAGCCCCCTCTCTACTTCCTAAAAGTCTAAAAGCAAGTTCATCGCGCTTTGTTGAAATGTACGGAAGTTGAGTCATTACTCTTAAACTTCTAACAAGATCTTGCGGTGTGATGTTTGTATCAAAAGGATTTTTAGATTGCAAATAACTCTCCCTTAGCTTCATGGAAGATAAGGTCAATACGCTTCCAAAACTTTCAGGGCCAAACATCTTTACAGAGTCAAAAGGGTATATAACGTAACGAATGTATGGTTTTTGATCTACTGTGGTTGGATCGTATTTCACCCTAACAAATCTGACGAATATAACCTCCAAAGGTTTTTGAACGTCCTTTTCAAAAATACTGTCCGAATATTCAACAGGAATATCGACGGTTGTTTGCTTAATCAAAAAATGATGATCAATGATAAACGCTTTTGCATTAAGCACTTCTTTTTGTTTAAGAAGCTTTACTGTTTCTTTATCAATGGTGCATAGAGTTTTATGGATAGTTATTAAGGTAACAATTTTATCGCCAACAAGAACAATAGGAGATGCGGACCAAATGTCAAAAAGGCTATCTAAAACAGGTGGTCTAAGTGAATTGAAAACGTATTGTGTTGCAAACGGTTCGATATTTGCGACAACAAAGGGATAACCAAGTCGCGGCCAAACCAAATTTGCAGCTGAGATTTCTACAGAGGACGCGTTAGCGGTCTTCAATATAAAGTCTTTTAATTTTAGTTCTCTTAAATCCATTGTAGAAAGAAATGGAGCATGTTCTCCCCAATACACAAGGGTTACAAATCTGTCCAACGAAAAACTAAATGCAGGAATATAGGAGGTGCGTTTTTGCAGAAGAACATAACTTAAGCCTCCAGTGGAACGGATAATATGGCGCCAGCGCAATGTCGGAACTATATTGCCAATTTCACAAACGAAAAAAAGATTATTTAGACCACACTGGTCATCGCTGGCACTAAATCTAACATAACAGTCTCCCTTCTCACTTGTTATGCCTCCATGTTCTTGTAATTCATTTAAGAGAACCTGAACCTGTTGAAGCCATTTTTTATACCCAACCCAAAGCTCTCTACATCCTTTGATAAGGTTATCCAGATGGATTTCAAGGGCCGATTTAATCGGCTTACTCACAGTGTTTTCCCAAATAACATTTGATGTGGATTTTTATAAATATACGCATAAAGAGCACAATTACGTAGAGTTCGACTAAAATTATAGTAAATGGAAGAAATATTGTTTCATGCCCATATATGATCTAGCTTGACATACATCCGAGTAACAGCAACTCTACATAAAGATGGGTGAGCTAGCATATCGCGCTGTCTTAGTTGCCATCATGGGCTTTTGTAGGCATCGCATTTAAACAAAGCACAAATCAAATTATTACGACAACAATGGAAGTAAGCATTAGTATCTTAGCCATAATTTTAATGATTACACTAGTTGCCTCCAGACTAATGCATTAACCAACATGAAACTATTTTCGAAACCAAAAATAGTAGGTGTATTGCATTATCCAAAATCTTGAAAGTTATAATGTTTATACGTAAATTGCGTTCTGTTAGTTGCAGTAAATAGAAGAATTTTATAGATGTTGATTTATAAAAATGCGTTTGGAGTTGTGGTTGTGTGTCTGGCAGGAAATTGGTTTGTCGTATGTGTGGTGGGGAGCTTTCTGAGGGTGAGGCTGTCCCTGTTTATAAGAGTGTTTTGGATCGTGAGACGGGTGAGTTGAGGCGTGTTTTAGATTATTATTTATGTAAATCTTGTGATGCTCTTATGAAGAAAGACTGAAAACCTCCTAAGCGATTAGTATTTTTTGACTAGGATTTTTCGTGATGGTAGAACGCTTACGAACTGCCATCCTTCCGCCAAATATTTTTCAAGCTCTCTTTCATGTATTATCCTTTGGGGGTTATGTTTTCCTTCTCTAAGTTTTTTCAGTTCCCTCTCGTAAAGCTCCAACTCTTCATCCTTGTTTAATTCTCTTCCAACCTCCTTTTCTTTGGCAATTTTAACTTCCAGCAAATCTATGCCGAGTAAGCTTTTTGCTATGCTTTTCAAGGCTTCTATTTTTGCTTCGGTGACTAAAGAATTTTGGTCTAATGGTTGGGCTGTAGCTAAAAGGAAAGGTTCACATCTCTTGTAAACCTCACGCATCCTTTCAATTGTGGAAGGGTCCAGATCC